>NZ_JBDJLM010000026.1:0-65359 GCF_039673365.1 Pseudomonas sp. TWI923
GCCGGCAAGCCGGCTCCCACAGGTACGGCGCAATCGCTGTGGTAGCCGGCTTGCCGGCGATAGGGCCGATACATTTCCTGCAGGCAAAAAAAGGCAGGAAATGCTGGATGGGGTCAGCATTTCCCGCCTGAGTGCGAAGCAGTGGTACGTGTCGCTTAGAACTTGGCTTCCAGGTCCACCTGCAGCGTGTCTACGTCAGCATCGCTGTTCGGCAGGTTGGAGTAGTCGGTCTTGGCCATCATGTAGGCCGCGCCGAGTGCGAAGTTCTTGTCGATCTCGTAGCCGACCTTGAACTTGTGGCCACGCGAACCGGTGAAGCCGTTGCCGAAGTCGGAGTCGGTGAACAGGCTGACCACGGCGTTACGCTGCACGTCGCGGTAGTTGTAGTCCAGGCTCCAGGCACCCACTTTGGTTTTCAGACCAGCCAGCCAGGCCTTGTCCTTGCCGTCGGTGCTTTCGGTGTTCTTGACGAACTGGCCGTAGGCCGACAGCGGGATGGCGAAGCCGGTGAAGTCCAGCTGACCGAAACCTTCCACCAGGTTGAACTCGTTGGTGGTGTTGCCCAGCGAGCGCAGTGCCGCCGATTCCTTGTCGTTGTCGTAGCCGTAGATGCTGCCGCCCACGGTGACCTTGAGGGTGTCGGCGGCGTTGAACTTGGTACCCAACTGGCCGTGGTACAGCTGTGCGTCGTGCTTGAACTGCACGCCGTCGCCGTCGACGTTGTCCTTCAGGTTGTAGTGACCGAGGCTGCCGAACACTTCGGCCGGGCCCAGGTTGGTCTTGTAGGTGACGGCCAGGCCTTCGGGGTTGATGTCGCTGTCCCAGATGATGTCGCCCATGCTGACCCAAGGCTGCATCATCTTGCCGCCGATCAGGTGCAGGTTCGGCACCGCGGTGGGGTGCCAGTCGAGGTAGGCCAGGTCGACCCACAGCGATTTCTTCTCGAAGTAGTTGTCCAGGCTCTGGTTGGTCGAGCGGGCATCGGCGCTGCTGCCGGTGGCCACACGCACGCCGGCGTCGACCTGCGGGTTGATCTCGCTGTAGAAGCCGACACGGGCACGGACGCGCTCACGGTCCTGGTTGCCGCTGCGGGCGATCGGGTTGTCGACGTTGACGTCTTCGTAACGCAGGCGCACATCACCCTTGATCTGAGTCTTGGCGGCCCATGCCACTTTTTGTTCAAAGGAGCTCATACGTTCGGACTGAGCTTTCTGGTCGGCCTTTTCCTTGGTTTCTTTTGCCAGGTCGCCTTGCAGTTCGTTGTACTGCGCCTGGTTGATCGAACCATTGGCGCGGAGCATTTCGAGCAGCTTGGCGTCGACAGCAGCACTGGCTGGAGTACTCAGAGCCAGCATCATGCCGGTGAGGCTCACTCCAGTTAGTGTAGAAACAAGACGCATAAGGTTCTCCCTGTTGAATAAAGTGGGGAGGCTCACGCGGCCGCCCCCGAGTTGGCATGCCTTCGGAAAAGCCCTGGCTAGACAGGTTCTGGGCTTCCGAAAAACAGGCGCCAGTATTGCGGGGGGGAATGACAGAATAATGTCCAATTGGTGGCACTGCGGTTAAGTGAACAGCAGTTCAATTGAGTGTCGCGGCTGCATTGGCAATACTGCCCACTTCAATTCAACGAGTCGGAATCGTGATCAGCCTTCACAGCCTTGCCCACCTGCGCGACCTGCCGGCGACCACCTGGGATGCACTGGTGCCCGCTGGCCAGCCCTTCCTGCGCCACGCCTTTCTCAGTGCCATGGAAGACAGCGGCAGTGTCGCGCCTGACAACGGCTGGGCCGCCGAACACCTGGTGCTGGAGCGCGACGGTGAGGTGCGAGCGCTGCTGCCGGCCTACCGCAAGTGGCATTCATTCGGCGAGTACGTGTTCGACCATGGTTGGGCAGACGCCTGCGAACGTGCCGGCATCGCCTATTACCCCAAGCTGCTCGGCGCTGTGCCGTTCAGCCCGGTCAGCGGGCCGCGCCTGTTGAGTACCGAGCCCGGCGACGCCATGCTGTTGTTGCAGGCACTACCGGAATACCTGGGCAAGGGTGGGTTGTCCGGGGCGCATATCAACTTCACCGACAGCGCCCTGGACGAGGTGGTGGCTGGCCTGCCGGGCTGGATGGAGCGCCTGGGTTGCCAATTCCACTGGCGCAACCGGGGTTACCGCGACTTCCAGGACTTCCTCGACACGCTCAGCTCGCGCAAGCGCAAGCAGATGCGCAAGGAGCGCGAGCAGGTATCGGCACATGGCATCGAGTTCGCGTGGTACCGGGGCGATCAACTGAGCGAGGCGCAGTGGGACTTCGTCTACTTGTGCTACGCCAACACCTACACCGTGCGCCGCCGTTCACCCTACCTGACCCGCGAATTTTTCAGCCTGATTGCCGCGCGCATGCCCGAGGCGATCCGGGTGGTGATTGCCCGGCAGAATGGTCGCGAGGTGGCCATGGCTTTGAGCCTGGTGGGGGGCGAGAGCCTCTACGGCCGTTACTGGGGCTGCCTGGACGAGTTCGACCGCCTGCATTTCGAGACCTGTTTCTACCAGGGCATGGACTTTGCCATTGCCGAAGGTCTGCAGCGTTTCGATGCCGGGGCACAGGGTGAGCACAAGCTGATTCGAGGGTTCGAGCCGGTGATCACCCGTTCGTGGCACTACCTGCTGCACCCGGGGTTGCGGCGGGCGGTGGAGGATTTCCTGTTGCAGGAGCGGGCGGGGGTGCGGGCCTATGCCGAAGAAGCGCGGGGGATGTTGCCGTATCGTCAGGCATGAACATCAAGGGGGACGTGGGAACAGCGTGGGAGCGGGCAAGCCCGCTCCCACGCTGTTTACTGTATCAATCCACCCCGACAAACCCACCGGTCTGGTGATGCCACAGCCGCGCATACAGCCCGTGCTGAGCCAGCAGTTCACTGTGGCTGCCGCTTTCGACGATATGCCCTTTGTCCAACACCACCAGGCGGTCCATGCGGGCGATGGTCGACAGGCGGTGGGCGATGGCGATCACTGTCTTGCCCTGCATCAGCGTCTCCAGGCTCTCCTGAATCGCTGCCTCGACCTCCGAGTCCAGCGCTGAGGTGGCTTCGTCCATGACCAGGATCGGTGCGTTCTTCAGCAGCACCCGGGCAATGGCGATGCGCTGGCGTTGACCGCCGGAGAGCTTGACCCCGCGCTCGCCGACATGGGCGTCAAAGCCGGTGCGGCCCTGGGCGTCGGACAACTGCGGGATGAACTCGTCGGCCTTTGCCCGTCGCACCGCTTCCCACACTTCTTCATCAGTGGCATCGGGGCGACCGTACAGCAGGTTGTCGCGGATCGAGCGGTGCAGCAGCGAGGTGTCCTGGGTGATCATGCCGATCTGTGCGCGCAGGCTGGCCTGGTTGACCTCGGCGATGTTCTGGCCGTCGATGAGGATGCGCCCGGCCTGTACGTCGTACAGGCGCAGCAGCAGGTTGACCAGGGTCGACTTGCCGGCGCCGGACGGGCCGATCAGGCCGATCTTCTCGCCGGGGCGGATGTCCAGGTTCAGCGCATCGATGACCTGGCTGCCCTTGCCATAGTGAAAGCTCACGTGCTCGAAACGTACCGCGCCCTGGCTGACTTTCAGTGCCGGCGCATCGGGCTGGTCGCTGACCGTTACCGGCTGGGCGATGGTCTGCAGGCCGTCCTGGACCATGCCGATGTTTTCGAAGATGCCGTTGACCACCCACATGATCCAGCCCGACATGTTGACGATGCGAATCACCAGGCCCGTGGCCAGGGCAATGGCGCCGACGGTGATCAGCGACTGGCTCCACAACCACAGCGCCAGCCCCGTGGTAGCGACCACCAACAGGCCGTTGAGCGAGGTGATGACGACGTCCATGCTGGTGACGACCCGCGCGGCCAGTTGGGTTTTTTCGGTCTGCTCGCGGATCGCTTCACGGGCGTACTGCTGTTCGTAGTCGGTGTGGGCGAACAGCTTGAGGGTGGCGATGTTGGTGTAGCCGTCGACGATGCGGCCCATCAGTTTGGAGCGGGCGTCGGAGGAGATCACCGAGCGCTCTTTCACCCGGGGCACGAAGTAGTACAACGCCGCGATGTAGCAGACGATCCATACCAGCAGCGGCAGCATGAGCCGCCAGTCGGCTTCGGCGAACAGTACCAGCGAGCTGATGGCGTAGATCAGCACATGCCACAGCGCGTCCACCGCCTGCACTGCCGAGTCGCGCAGGGAGTTGCCGGTTTGCATGATGCGTTGGGCAATGCGCCCGGCGAAGTCGCTCTGGAAGAAATTCAGGCTCTGCTTGAGCACGTAGGTGTGGTTCTGCCAGCGGATCAGGCTGGTCATGCCCGGGCTGATGGTCTGGTGCACCAGCAGGTCGTGCAGGCCGAAGAACAGCGGCCGCAGCAGCAGGATGACCACCAGCATCCAGATCAGCTCAGCGCTGTGCGCGCTGAAGAAGTTGGCGTTGGGCGTGCCCTGGGCCAGGTCGATGATCCGGCTCAGGTAGCTGAACATCGCCACCTCGATCAGCGAGGCGAACAGGCCGACGATCAGCAGGGCGAGGAAGCTGGGCCACACCTGGCGCAGGTAATAGAGGTAGAAGGGCCAGACCTTGCCGGGCGGCGCCTCGCTCGGCGCCTCGCGGAAGATGTCGATCAATTGCTCGAAACGACGGTACAGCATGGGTGAGGTAACTCCTGTTCCATCCGACCCTCAGGCGGTTCACATCCTTGTGAAGCCTGCGGTCAGTCGATGCGTTTGGCTGACTTGATGTACACCGGGTCGGCCGGCACGTCGCGCATGCCTTTCTTGACGGTAGTTGGCGAGTTGACGATCTGGTCGACCACTTCCATGCCCTTGGTGACCTTGCCGAACACCGCGTAACCACGGTCACGCCCGGGGTTGAGGAAATCGTTGTCGGCCACGTTGATGAAGAACTGGCTGGTGGCCGAATTCGGGTCGGAGGTACGGGCCATGGACAAGGTGCCACGGGTGTTCTGCAGGCCATTGCTGGCTTCGTTGCGGATCGGGTCTTTGGTGCTCTTCTGCACCATCTGGTCGGTGAAACCGCCGCCCTGGACCATGAAGCCCGGGATCACGCGGTGGAAGATCGTATTGTTATAGAAACCGCTGTCGACGTACTGCAGGAAATTCTTCGTACTGATAGGCGCTTTTTCAGCGTTCAGCTCGATCTCGACCTGGCCGAAGCTGGTATCCAGCAACACGTGTGGCGTCTTGTCGGAGGCCATGACGCTGGTGGCGAAGGCGACCGAGCAGGCGGTCAGCAGGAGTTTTTTCAGCATGGGCTCAAAGATCCTTGAGAGGTGGAAGCGGCTGCGAGGAAAGGCAGCAGGGTACGGTTGAAGACTGCGGGTTGGTCCAGGGGCGTAGCGTGCCGGGAATCCTCGATGACCGCCAGTCGGGCGTGCGGCATCAGGGCGACGTAACGCTCCTTGAGTTGTATCGGTGTGTAATCGTGGTCGGCGGCGATCACCAGGGTAGGACAGGCGATCTGCCCGATGCGTTCCTGTACGCCCCAGTCGACGATGGCGTCGAAGCTTTTGAGATACGCGCGTTTGTCGTTGCGTGCCCAGCGTTCGGCCATCTTGCGCCGCAGTTCGGCCTGCTGGGGTTTGGGAAAGAGCCTGGCGGCCAGGCCCTTGCCCACGGTTTCGACGCTGAGCACACGGGCCAGGCCCCAGCGTTTGAGCCACCAGACCCAGTCACTGCGGGTGCGGCGTTTGACTTCCGGCGCACTGTTGACGATGCACAGGCTGCGCAGCCAGGCGGGGTGGTCGACGGCGAACTGGAAACCGACCATGCCGCCCATCGACAGGCCCACGAAGTGCACGGGACCAGTGCCAAGGTGCTGGAGCAGGGCCAGCAGGTCTTCGCTGAAGGTCTTGATGTGGTAGCCGCGCCGCGGCTTGGAGGATTGGCCATGGCCGCGGATGTCCATGAGGATGACCCGGTAATGGCGGCTGAACTCAGGTACCTGCAGCTCCCAGTCCTGGCTGCTCGAACCCAGCCCGTGCAGCAGCACCAGGGGTTCACCCTGGCCATGTTCCTCGTAATGCAGCAGGCATCCGTCATGTTCGAAACAGGCCATGGGCGCGGTCCTCTCAGGCTTGCGGGGGGGCTGCGAAGGGCACGTCCAGCGGCGCGGTGTCGAAGTTGCGCAGCAACTCGATGAGAATCTGCGTGGCCGGGCCCAGGGTCTTTTCCTTGCTCGAATAAAGGTAGAACAGCGGGTGGCGGCTGCCACCCTGATCCAGTGGCAAAGGCTTGAGCACGCCATCGCGCAGCTCGCGTTCGATCATGTGCCGGGGCAGCCAGGCAAAGCCCAGGCCGCTGCTGACGAAGGTGGTGGCGGTGCCCAGGCTGCCCACCGTCCAGCGCTGTTCGGCGCCCAGCCAGCCGACGTCGCGCGGTTGGGCGCGGCCGGAGTCGCGGATCACCACCTGCAGCTGGCTTTCCAGGTCCTGGAAGGTGATCTCGCGGCCCATGCGGTGCAGGGCGTGCTCGGGATGGGCGACGGCGACGAACTCCACCGGGCTGAGCTCGGTGCCCAGATAACCACCGATGTTGAAGCTGCTGATGGCAAGGTCGGCGATGCCTTCGTGCAGCACTTCCTCGACCCCGGACAACACTTCTTCACGCAGGCGCACCCGGCAGCCGCGGCTTTGCGGCATGAACGCACTGAGGGCGCGTACCAGGCGGGCACTGGGATAGGCGGCGTCCACCACCAGGCGCACTTCGGCTTCCCAGCCCTGTTCCATGTGGTGGGCCAGGTCTTCCAGTTGGCTGGCCTGCTTGACCAGCTGCCGCGAGCGGCGCAGCAGCACGCTGCCGGCCTCGGTGAGCACGGCCTTGCGCCCGTCGATGCGCAGCAGCGGCACGCCCAGTTGCTCCTGCATGCGCGCCACGGTGTAGCTCACCGATGACTGCGAGCGGTGCAGCGCTTCGGCGGCCTGGGCGAAGCCGCCGTGATCGACCACCGCCTGCAGGGTCCGCCACTGATCCAGGGTTACGCGCGGCGCTTTCATCCAGGGCTCCTGTTGTCCTAAGCTGCGCTCTTCTCAAGGAGAGCGCCGGTATGAAGAAATGTTGTGCGGCTTTGCTGTTGTGCCTGCCCCTGGGGGCCATGGCCTACCCCATCGATGTGGAGAAACAGACCGACGGGGTCAAGGTCGACTACACCGCCTATGACACCACCTATGACATCGGTTCGATCAACCTCAACAACTATGGGCAGGTGCCGGCGGCGTGCAAGGTCACGTTCCGCAATGGCCCCGAGGCGCCGCGCGTGCGCCGGGTCAATGTGCCGGCGGGCAAGAGCGTCGATGTAACGGCGAAGTTCAACCGCGAGATTCTCAAATTGCGCATCCAGGTGGACTGCAAAGCGGAATAAAACGGATTCATCGATAGATTGGTCCCACTTTTTACGCTTTTTTATCGATAGGTCAACCCTTAATCTCACCTCCATCGAATCGCCACCCTTTACCGCCGATGGAGGCACCCATGTCCCGCGTACTGATCATCGAAAGCAGCGCCCGCCAGCAGGATTCCGTTTCCCGTCAACTGACCCAGGATTTCATTGCGCAATGGCAAGCGGCGCACCCTGCTGACGAGATCAAGGTCCGTGACCTGGCCGTGGACCCGGTGCCACACCTGGATGCCAACCTGCTGGGCGGCTGGATGAAGCCTGAAGAGCAGCGCAGCGCCGCTGAGCTGGAGGCCCTGGCCCGTTCCAACGCACTGACCGACGAACTGCTGGCAGCCGACGTGCTGGTGATGGCGGCACCGATGTACAACTTCACCATCCCCAGCACCCTCAAGGCCTGGCTCGACCATGTGCTGCGTGCCGGGATCACCTTCAAGTACACCCCGACCGGCCCGCAAGGCCTGCTGGCCGGCAAACGCGCCATTGTCCTGACCGCCCGTGGCGGCATCCATGCCGGCGCCAGCAGCGATCACCAGGAACCTTACCTGCGCCAGGTGATGGCCTTCATCGGCATCCATGATGTGGACTTCATCCACGCCGAAGGCCTGAACATGAGCGGCGAGTTCCACGAGAAGGGCCTGAACCAGGCCAAGGCCAAGCTGGCCGCGGTGGCCTGAGGCTCAACGAATTCCCAACCCTGACACCTTGTTGCTCCTTTGGGTGTACCTGCCCGGTCATTGCGATGGCCGGGCTTTTTTATGGCTGGGACACAGCAAGTACCAATGCCGGCCTCTTCGCGGGTGAATCGCAGCGGCGAACCGCCGCTCCCACAGGTCATACATGTTCCTGTGGGAGCGGGTTCACCCGCGAAGAGGCCAGCACAGGCCTTACAAACCTCATGGTTGAACTGCCCGGACCCAACCCGCTAAGGTCGCCGCCTTGATCCACGAGAGGCCACCATGGGCTACCTGATAATCGTCGCGCTGATCCAGGCGTACTCTTTCAACCTGATCGGCGAATACCTGGCCGGCCACGTCGACAGCTACTTTGCCGTGCTGGCCCGGGTGCTGCTGGCCGGGCTGGTGTTCCTGCCATTGACCCGCTGGCGCCAGATCGAACCGCGCTTCATGCGTTCCATGTTGCTGATCGGCGCGCTGCAGTACGGCATTACCTACGTGTGCCTGTACCTGAGCTTCCGCGTGCTGACCGTGCCTGAAGTGCTGCTGTTCACCATCCTCACACCGCTGCACGTGACCTTGATCGAGGACGCCCTGAATCGGCGCTTCAACCCGTGGGCGCTGCTGGCTGCGCTGGTGGCCGTGGCCGGCGCGGCGGTGATCCGTTTCGACAGTGTCACGGGTGAGTTCTTCGTGGGCTTTTTGCTGTTGCAGCTGGCCAACTTCACCTATGCCGCCGGCCAGGTGCTGTACCGCCATCTGGTGGCCCGCCACCCCAGCGACCTGCCGCACTACCGACGTTTCGGCTATTTCTACCTTGGCGCGCTGCTGGTGGTGCTGCCGGCCTTCCTGCTGTTCGGCAACGCCCAGCACCTGCCGAGCACCGACACCCAGTGGCTGGTGCTGTTGTTCCTTGGGCTGTGCCCGACCGCGCTTGGCCTGTACTGGTGGAACAAGGGCGCCTGCCTGGTATCCGGCGGCACCCTGGCGGTGATGAACAACCTGCATGTGCCGGTAGGGCTGCTGCTGAACCTGCTGATCTGGAACCAGGATGAGCCGCTGGGGCGGTTGGCCATCGGCGGCTCGATCATCCTGGCGTCGGTGTGGATGAGCCGGTTGGGCGGGCAACGTACTGTGCAGCCTGCATCGCGTTGATTGTCAGGCTTTAATGGCCTTATCGCGGGGCAAGCCTGCTCCCACGGTGTTTGTGGGAGCGGGCTTGCCCCGCGATGGCTTCAGGCCAGTTCCTGACGCGTAGCTCGCGTCGCAAGCCCCACGCGCATGTCATTGCCACTGGGCTGCTGGTACAGGCTAAGCCCGAACTCCGGCAGCACCGCCAGCAGGTAGTCGAAGATATCGCCCTGGATGCGCTCGTACTCGGCCCATACCGTGGTGGTGGTGAAGCAGTAGATCTCCAGCGGCACGCCTTCGGCGGTGGTCTGCATCTGGCGAACCATGCAGGTCATGTTCGGGTGCACGTTGGGGTGGCTCTTCAGGTACGCCAGGGCAAAGGCGCGAAAGGTACCGATATTGGTCAGCTGTCGGCGGTTGGCCGACAACCCGGCATTGTGGCCCTGGGCCTCGTTCCATTCGCGCAGCTCCTGGCGCTTGCCAGCCAGGTAGTCGCCGAGCAGACGTATCTGGCCCAGGCGCTGTTCTTCTTCCTGGGTCAGGAAGCGTACGCCCGCGGCGTCAATGAACAGGCTGCGCTTGATCCGCCGCCCGCCGGACTGCTGCATGCCGCGGTAGTTGCGGAACGACTCGCTCATCAGGCGCCAGGTGGGGATGGAGACGATGGTCTTGTCGAAGTTCTGGACCTTGACCGTGTGCAGGGTGATATCCACCACATCGCCGTCGGCCCCGGCCTGGGGCATCTCGATCCAGTCGCCGACGTGGAGCATGTCGTTGCTGGTCAGCTGCACGCTGGCGACGAACGACAGCAGGGTGTCCTTGTATACCAACAGCAGCACCGCCGACATGGCACCCAGACCCGACAGCAGCAACAGCGGCGAGCGGTCGATCAGGGTGGCGACGATGACGATGGCGGCGAAGATCCACAGCATCATCTTGGCCAACTGCATGTAGCCCTTGATCGAGCGGGTGCGGGCATGTTCGGTGCGGGCGTAGATGTCCAGCAGCGCGTCGAGCAGGCACGAAAGCGCGCGGGTCATGAACAGCAGGGTGATGGCCAGGGCGAGGTTGCCGAGAAAATGCTGGGCGGTGGCCGAGAGCTCCGGCACCAGCTTCAGGCCGAACTGCACCACCAGCGATGGGGTGGTCTGGGCCAGGCGGTGCAGCACCTTGTTGTGGCGCAGGTCGTCCAGCCATCTGAGCGCCGGTTGCCGGCCCAGCAGGCGGCTGGTGTGCAGGATCAGGAAGCGCGCCAGGCGGCCGATCAGCAGCGAGACGAGCAGCAGCACGGCCAGGCCGAGGGCGGCGTGCAGCAGCGGGTGTTGGTCGAGGGTGCCCCAGAGGTCAAGGGCATCGCGCCAGAATCGTTGGAGGTCCATAAGCGTAGGAAACGGTCTGTGTTGCGGTACGAAACGGCATTAGAGCGTGGATCGGCGCAAAGTTGCCAAAAGAAATTCGGTTCTGGCGGCGGAAAACGTTACCCTATGCAACTTGAATTTTTCGCACTTGCCCGAGGTTACCCCCGTGTTTTCCCAATTCGCCCTGCACGAACGCCTGCTCAAAGCCGTGGCCGAGCTGAAATTTGTCGAGCCGACCCCGGTGCAGGCAGCGGCCATTCCCCTGGCCCTGCAAGGGCGTGACCTGCGGGTGACGGCACAGACCGGCAGCGGCAAGACCGCTGCATTCGTCCTGCCACTGCTCAACCGCCTGGTCGACCGCAGCGGCCCGAGCGTGGAAATCCGTGCGCTGATCCTGCTGCCGACCCGCGAGCTGGCCCAGCAGACCCTCAAGCAGGTGCAGCTGTTCTCCCAGTTCACCTACATCAAGTCGGGCCTGGTCACCGGCGGCGAAGACTTCAAGGAACAGGCCGCCATGCTGCGCAAGGTGCCGGATGTGCTGATCGGCACCCCGGGCCGCCTGCTCGAGCAGCTCAATGCCGGCAACCTCGACCTGTCCCATGTGGACGTGCTGATCCTCGACGAAGCAGACCGCATGCTCGACATGGGCTTTGCCGAAGACATGGAGCGCCTGTGCAAGGAGTGCGAGAACCGCAAGCAGACCCTGCTGTTCT
Organism: Pseudomonas sp. TWI923; assembly: GCF_039673365.1. NCBI lineage: Bacteria > Pseudomonadati > Pseudomonadota > Gammaproteobacteria > Pseudomonadales > Pseudomonadaceae > Pseudomonas > Pseudomonas sp. TWI923. Next base: position 11,305 of record NZ_JBDJLM010000026.1, read on the forward strand.
CCGCCACCACCGGCGGCGCAGCCCTGCGCGACATGATCGGCAAGGTCCTCAAAGACCCTGAGCACCTGATGCTTAATAGTGTCTCGCAGCTCGCCGAAGGTACCCGCCAGCAGATCATCACCGCTGACCACGACCAGCACAAAGAGCAGATCGTGCAGTGGCTGCTGGCCAACGAGACCTACCAGAAGGCAATCATCTTCACCAACACCCGTGCCCTGGCCGACCGCATCTACGGCCATCTGGTGGCCAAGGAAGTGAAGGCCTTCGTACTGCACGGCGAGAAGGACCAGAAGGACCGCAAGCTGGCCATCGACCGCTTCAAGGAAGGCGGCTCCAAGGTGCTGGTGGCCACTGATGTGGCGGCGCGCGGCCTGGACATCGACGGGCTGGACCTGGTAATCAACTTCGACATGCCACGCAGCGGCGACGAGTACGTGCACCGTATCGGCCGTACCGGTCGTGCCGGCGGCGAAGGCCTGGCGATCTCGCTGATCACCCACAACGACTGGAACCTGATGTCGAGCATCGAACGCTACCTCAAGCAGCAGTTCGAGCGCCGTGTCATCAAGGAGGTCAAGGGTACCTACAGCGGGCCGAAGAAGGTCAAGGCCTCGGGCAAGGCGGCTGGCACCAAGAAGAAAAAGACCGAGAAGAAGACCGGCGACAAGAAGGGCGCCGCCAAGCGCAAACCGACCGCCAAGCCGAAGGCCAATGCGCCATTGGCCAGTTCCGATGGCATGGCGCCGCTGAAGAAGCGCAAGCCAGCGGCTGAGTAAGCGCTTTTTGATGCAAGCCCGCCACTGCAAAGGTGGCGGGTGATTTCGCGCTTTCCCCAAGCGTGCGTAGCCCATTTCCCAAACTGCTCCTCGGCCCATGCATTTTGCTGTCTGGCTTCCAGAATACCTCTGGCATGTTTTCGCTGGCAGGAGTAGCGTATGTACAACTGTAAATACGAAAGTCCCATGCGTTTTGAATGGGACGAGGAAAAGAACCAGCTGAACATCCGCAAGCACGGTATCGATTTCAATGAAGTGCCCGACATGTTCCGGCACCCGATGCTGGTGCTCAAGGATGAGCGGTTCGACTACCTGGAACCACGCTGGATCAGCATGGGCTGGATCAACGCCTGGGTTAGCGTGGTCGCGTACACCGAACGGCAAGGGGATGTGATCCGAGTCATCTCCGCCAGAAGAGCCACCCGACGCGAGGAAATGCGCTATGTCGAAACCATCCATAAACAGTGATGAACACTCCGGTCGCGGGCCGATCGACACCTCGGATATCCCCGAGTTGGACGACGATTTCTTCCGCCAGGCCGAGCTTCGCTTACCGGCCAAGCAAACCGTGACCATTCGCCTCGACGCTGACGTGCTGGCCTGGTTCAAGGACCAAGGCAGCGGCTACCAGACCCGAATCAACCAGTTGCTGCGCCAATACATGTTGGCCCAGCAGCGCCGCTGAAGCGGGCGCTGCTCAGGTCTTTTTCTCGGCTTCCTTCAATTCCTTGATCCGCTTGTCGATCAGTTGGCACTTGTCCGGCAAGTCCTTGCTCGCCGTGCCGAGCTCCATACCTTGCAGCTCGTCGTTTATCTCTTTGGCTTTCTGCGGATTCTGCTCGGTCAGCCGGGCGACCAGCCCGGCCAGTTCCTCGCGTTTGTGCGTGGCTTCTTCTGGCGTGCAGGCCCAGGCGGGCAAGGCGCACACCAGGCTGGCAAGCATTGCGGCGCGGTAGAGGGTTTTCATCATCTTGGCCTCTGATGGTCCTGCTACGTGTGAGGGGCGGGGCAATTTGAAAGTTCAGATTGCCTGGGATGCCATCGGTAGCTTGCCGATCTGAACGCCGGTCGGCTTCTGTCGGTCCCACCTTGTGTAACCCATCCGTTCATTGCAGGAGGCCATTCCATGAGCCGCTACGACTGGGACCTGATCGAGCGCTTGCTGCACGAGGTGCAGAACGGCGCCGGTCATAGCTTCACGCCACGCCCCTATGCCGAACAACACGCCGCAGCGCTGGCTGCAAATGGCCAGGCACCGGGCGACCTGGACCATCTGAAAACCCGCGCCTGCGAGTACGAGAAGCTTCTGTTCGAACGTGGCTTCATCGCCAGCCGGCCTGAAGAAGACGGCGGCAATGGCGAGAACTTCGTGCTGACCGAGCGTGGCTCACGCCTGCTCAGCCTGATTGACAGCAGCATCCCGGGTTTCGGCCATCCGCGCGAAGTCCTTGACCGGCAGGAGGATGCGCTGGACGAAAATACCTTCGACCAGGTCTCGGCAAACGCGCAGATCGCTTGAGGTCGTTTTGAGGCTGGCAAGTGGCGGGCTGAACGGCTGATAATCGCCGTTCGTCTGCCACTGCCGAGCCCTTGATCATGTCTGTAGAAACCCAGTTGGCCCGCTTATGAGCGAGGTCCGCAAGAACCCTGACGCCTTTGCCCTGCAGGTGATGCTGGGGCTGTGCCTGATCTGGGGCTGCCAGCAGGTGCTGATCAAATCCGCTGCCGTCGACATTGCCCCGGTGATGCAGGCGGCGTTCCGTAACGGCATCGCCGCCGTGCTGGTAGGGCTGCTGGTCTGCTTCAAGGGAGGCTGGGGTCAGGTGGGTATCACCTGGCGTGCCGGGGTGCTGGCCGGTGCGCTGTTCGGGCTGGAGTTCCTGTTCATCGCCGAGGGGCTGAAGCTGACCTCGGCGGCGCACATGTCGGTATTCCTCTACACCGCGCCGATCTTCACCGCTCTGGGGCTGCATATCATGATGCCCAGCGAGCGGCTTCGCCTGTTGCAGTGGCTGGGCATCCTGCTAGCGTTTGCCGGCATCGCCCTGGCATTCGCCGGAGGCGTCTCGTTCGAGCAGCTCGATGGGCGCATGTTGCTGGGTGACGCCCTGGCTATCCTGGGCGGCTTGGCCTGGGGCGCGACCACGGTGGTGGTGCGTTGCTCGCGGTTGTCCGAGGCGCCGGCGACCCTGACCCTGTTCTACCAACTGGCGGTGGGCTTCGCCGGGCTGTTGCTGATGGCTCTGGTGAGCGGGCAGATCGCTGATTTCGCGCTGACCCCGCTGGCAGTTGGCAGCGTGCTGTTCCAAGGCATCGTGGTGTCGTTCATCAGCTACCTGACCTGGTTCTGGTTACTGCGCAAATACCTGGCTTCGAACCTGGCGGTGTTCTCCTTCATCACGCCGCTGTTCGGGGTGACCTTTGGCGTCGTGCTGCTGGACGAACCGCTGAGCTTGAACTTCGTGCTCGGCGCGGTCCTGGTGCTGGTGGGGGTGATCATGGTCAGCGCCGAGGCTTGGGTGCGGCGGCAACTGCGCAGGGTCGTGGGGTAGTTGGCGAGCGGCAGGGGCGCCAGGCTCAACCCGACTGGCGCAGGCCGGTGCATGACGCGGATCGTGGCACGGCCCCCGTCAGCACCAGTACCCCGGCCAGCCCCAGCCCCGCAGCCGCCATCACCAGCGCCGGCTGCAAGCCACCACTGAAGTGGCTGCTCAAGGCCGCCAGTAGCGGCCCGCTCAACTGCCCCAGGGCAAAGCACGCGGTCAGCAGCCCGGCATTGCGCTGGGTCGCATGGGGCGCCAGTTCCCGCGAGCGCTGCATCACCAGTTGCATGCAGGCCAGGAACGGCCCACCGCAGAGCACTACCCCCAGGCCCAGCCCGATGCCGCCGCCTTGCAGGCAGGCCAGCACACCCAGGCCTTGCAGCCAGAGCGTGGCGGTCAGCCACGCCGAGGTGCGCCCTGGGCGGCGCAGGCTGACGACCACCACGCCCAGCGCCGCCGACAAACCGAACGCCGGCCAGAACAGATCGGCCATCCACTGCCCTTGGAACTGCTGGTTGGCCATCTGTGACAGGAAGGTGGCTGGCAAGATATAGCCAATGCCGTACAGCCCATACACCAGGCCCAGGCGACCGATACCCTTGCCCTGTGTCGGGCCACTGTTGCTGGTGGCCGCGACAGGCGCAGGCTCCAGGGCTTGTGGCAAGCACTGCAGCACGGCCAGCAGCATCACCAACGCCGCCATCGCGTAGATCAGCCACAGCGCCGCCGAGCCGAGCCCCAGCAGGTGCGCGCCCAGTGCCAGCAGGCCGGTGACGGCGATCCCGACACCCGGCCCGGCGAACACCAGGGCACCGAGGCGCTGTCGGCCATGGGCGTTGGCCAGTTGCTGGCTGAGGCTGGTGATCATCACCAATACCCAGGCACTGGCCACGCCCGTGCCGAAGCGCAGCAGCAAGTGGCTCCAGAAGCCTTCGGCGGCCGCTGAGGCGAGGGTGAGCAACACGCAGAGCCACAGGCCGCCGTGCAGGCGCAGACGCACCTGGGCCGGCTGGCGGGCGAACATGCCGTCCACCGCACCGAGGAAGTAGCCCAGGTAGTTGGCGGCAGCCACAAGGCCACCTGCCGTAAGGTCGAACTGGCCCTCGGCGATAAGGCGGGGTAGTTGCGGGGTGAGGGCGAAACGGCCGATGCCCATGGCCATCATCAGGGCCACGGCGCTGGCCAGCAGTTGCACGAAGGGCGACATGGAGGCGTCTCCTGCTCGAAGGGTTGCGATGAATGGCAGGGTAGGGCGGATTGACTTTCAATAAAATTGAATAATGATGATCAAGTTGTTCTGTTTTGGAGAATGATATGGAGTTCAGCCAACTGCGTATCTTCCTGGCCGTGGCCGAGGAAGGCTCGATCACCCGCGCGGCCGAGCGCCTGCACCGAGTCCCGTCGAACCTATCGACGCGCCTGCGCCAACTCGAGGAGCAACTGGGCGTGGAGCTGTTCGTGCGTGAGCGCCAACGCCTGCAACTGTCGCCTGCGGGCAAGGTACTGCTGGATTACGCCAACCGCCTGTCGGCCCTGCGTGACGAAGCGATGGCCGCCGTGCAAGGCGGGCAGCCGGCCGGTGATTTCGTGCTGGGTACCATGTACAGCACGGCGGCGATCCATTTGCCGGCGCTGTTGGCGCGCTATCACCAGGCCTACCCCGCAGTGAACCTGCAAGTCCAGGCCGGCCCCAGTGGCGATTTGCTGGAGGGGCTGCTCAGCCATCGGCTCGATGCCGCGCTGGTGGATGGGCCGCCAAGCCTGGCCGGGCTGGATGGCGTGCCCTTGTGTGAGGAAGAGCTGGTATTGATCACCAGCCCCGAGCATCCACCGGTCAGCAGCGCCCGGGATGTGGCTGGCAGGGCGGTGTTCACCTTCCGCCAGGGTTGCTCCTACCGTATGCGCCTGGAGGCCTGGTACGCCCATGCCCACACGCCCATGGGGCGAGTGATGGAGATCGAGTCGTACCAGAGCATGCTGGCCTGTGTGATCGCTGGCGCCGGGGTGGCGCTGATGGCGCAATCGATGCTCGACAGCCTGCCGGGGCGTGACCGGGTGCGTGCCCATCGCTTGCAAACGCCGTTCGATCAGGCGGTCACCTGGTTGATGTGGCGCCAAGGCATGCGTGGGGCCAATCTGCAGGCGTGGATCGAACTGCAACAAAGCGAAACGATTGACCGACCGTCGGAAGCTGTCGCCTGCGCTTGATCCGGGTCAAAATCGCCCATATCTGTAAGAACAGGCGCATGCGCAATGCAGGACATCGGACTATGATCTGTATGACGCATCGCAGGATTGATTGACCGTGAGGCTGAACCCGTCAAGGGGGCATTTATGAACGAACGCATGTATAACTGGCTCCACGACCTAGCCGTCGCCCTGGGCTTGCTCCCGCCACCTCTACAGCCGGTGCCGATCCCTACCGACGAAGAACAGCGCAAGCGCCAGCCGCGTCGTCGCTGATACACCAGACAAAAGGCCGCCGCATCGACAAGATGCGGCGGCCTTTTGCATTGAGGGTACTGCGAATCGCGGGGTCTGATGCGGGAGCGGGGTTGGCGTCAGGCCAGGTTGACTGCCGCAGCCGGCTTGCGCGACGCCAGGCTGACCACCACGAAGCTCACCAGGCCGACCGCCAGGCTGTAGTAGATCGGCGAGTTGGCATCCAGGCCATCCTTGAACATGAAGAACAGCGCGGTGACAAAGCCCAGCGACATGCTGGCGATGGCCCCGGCGGTGGTCGCGCGCTTCCAGAAGATCGCCCCCATCAGCGGGATCAGCATGCCGCCTACCAGCAGGTTGTAGGCCAGGGTCAGGGCGCTGATCACATCGTTCACCGCCAGGGCGATGCCCAGTACCACCAGGCCAGTCAGCAGGGTGAACAGGCGGTTGATGCCCAGGCTCGACTGCTTGCCGCCGCGCAGCTTGGGCAGCAGGTCTTCGGTCAGGGTGGTCGAGGCGGCCAGCAGGCCGGCACTGGCGGTGGACATCATCGCGGCCAGGGCGGCGGCCATCAGCAGGCCACGGATACCTTCAGGCAACTGGCCCTTGATCATCTCGGCGAAGGCATTGTTCGGGTTGGCCAGGTCTGGCATCAGCACATGGGCGGACATGCCGATCAAGGCGCAGGCCAGGCCGTACAGTACGCAGTAGACACCCGCAGTGGTACCTGCGCGCTGGCAGACTTTCTCGTCACGGGCGGTGAACACCCGCTGCCAGATGTCCTGGCCGATCAGGATGCCGAAGAAGTAGATCAGGAAGTAGGTGATGATGGTGTCCCAGCCGATGGTGGTCCAGCTGAAGCTGGCCGCCGGCAGCTTGGCCACCAGGGTGTCCCAGCCACCGGCCTTGTACAGGCACACCGGAAGCAGGATGAACATCAGGCCCACGGTCTTGATCACGAACTGGACAATGTCGGTCAGGGTCAGCGACCACATGCCACCGATGGTCGAGTACACCACCACCACGCCACCGCCGAACAGCAGTGCCAGCCAGAACGGCACGTCGAGCAGTACCTGCAGCACGGTGCCCATGGCCAGGGTCGAGGTCACGCCGATCATCAGCGCATAGGCCAGCATGATCGCCGCACTGGCCTGGCGCGCCATGGGGTTGTAGCGGCGCTCCAGCACCTGGGTCACGGTGAAGATCTTCAGGCGCAGCAGCGGTTTGGCGAGGAACAGGTTCAGCGCGATGATGCCCAGGCCCAGCGCGGCGCACAGCCAGAAACCGGAGATGCCATGCACGTAACCCAGGCGCACGGTGCCGACGGTGGACGCGCCACCGAGCACGGTGGTGGCCATGGTGCCCATGTACAGGGTCGGGCCGAGGTTGCGCCCGGCCACCAGGTAATCTTCGTGGGTCTTCGCACGTCGCATGCCGTACCAGCCAAGCGCGAGCATGCCGGCGGCATAGATCAGTACAACGATGATGTCCAAGGCCATTGGGGGTCTCCCGATTATCTTTATTATGGCGAGATCGGCCGTCCGGGCGGGTTTACGCGCCCAGCGGTCCTGTGATGTGTTGGCGGGCCTCTATGGCCCTCCCGAATGGCTCCTGCCGGGGTCCTGCAATTCATCAGCGGCCGCTGTTGGTGTAGGAGCGGCCTCGTGTCGCGAAAGGGTCGCAGAGCGGCCCCAGCGGTTCAGGGTTCAGCACGCAAGGCCGGGGCCGCTGCGCAGCCCTTTCGCGACACAAGGCCGCTCCTACAGAAAAAGCGATTCGGCCCAGGTCAGCGGCGTACTACCCCTGGCAGCACGCAGAGCATTTCGAACAACAGGTTGGCGCCCAGCAGCGAGGTGTTGCCGGTGGTGTCGTAAGGTGGGGAGACTTCGACCAGGTCACAGCCGATCAGGTCCAGGCCGTGGCAGCCGCGGATGATCTCCATCGCCTGGATGGTGGTCAAGCCGCCGATTTCCGGAGTGCCGGTACCAGGAGCCCAGGCCGGGTCGATGCCGTCGATGTCGAAGGACAGGTAGACCGGGCCACCACCGACTTTCTCACGCACCTCGGCCATCAGCGGTTCCAGCGATTTGTGCCAGCACTCTTCGGCCTGGACAACACGGAAGCCCTGGCGACGGCTCCAGTTGAAGTCGTCGGCGGTGTAGCCCTGGGCGCGCAGGCCGATCTGCACCACGCGGTCGCAATCAAGCAGGCCTTCTTCCACGGCGCGGCGGAAGGTGGTGCCGTGGGCGATCTTCTCGCCGAACATGTGGTCGTTGACGTCGGCGTGGGCGTCGATGTGCACCAGGCCGATCTTGCCGTGCTTCTTGTGCAGCGCGCGCAGGATCGGCAGGGTGATGGTGTGGTCGCCGCCCAGGGTCAGCGGGATGACATTGTGCTCGACGATCTCGTCGTAGGCTTCTTCGATGATGCGCACGGCGTCGAGCAGGTTGAAGGTGTTGATCGCCACGTCACCGATGTCGGCGACCGACAGCGAGTCGAACGGGGCGGCGCCGGTGGCCATGTTGTACGGGCGGATCATCACCGACTCGGCGCGGATCTGCCGTGGGCCGAAGCGGGTGCCCGAGCGCAGCGAGGTACCGATGTCCAGCGGCACGCCGATGAAGGCGGCGTCCAGGCCTTGGGCGCTTTGCAGGTGGGGCAGGCGAAGCATGGTGGCGATGCCGCCGAAACGCGGCATTTCGTTGCCGCCCAGTGGTTGGTGGAGAGTCTTGTCCACGGTGGGCCTCATCAGTCGGTCGATTGTTATGTTTGTTCGAACCTGTGCCGCCGCGCGCCTCGATGAACGATGGGGCCGGCGGGCAGGGACATTTCGCCGCAGTCTGCGCAAGGTAGTGCTTCGGAAGAATCGCTACCGACAAATACTTACTTCAGGAATTTCTGAACTATCCGCCTGAAGGCGCGTTAGACTCTGGCGATTTCCAGCCCGCGGAACCCTCGCCCCATGGCCTCATCGCTGCCCGACCTGAAACTGCTGCGCATCTTCGCCAGCGTGGTGCGCCACCAGGGGTTCGCCAACGCCCAGCGCGACCTCAACCTGTCGACGTCGGCCATCAGCACCTACATGAGCCAGTTGGAGGGCGCCCTGGGTATCGTCCTCTGCCACCGTGGCCGCGGTGGTTTCAGCCTGACCAGCAAGGGCGAGCTGTTCCATCAGGAGACCCTGCGCCTGCTCGGCGAACTGGATGGTTTCGAGCAATACGCGGCGGCGCTCAAGGGCGAGCTGCGCGGCACCCTCAACCTCGGGGTGATCGACTCCACGGTGGGTGATCGCGCCCTGCCATTGGCCGAGGCCATCGGTGCCTATAGCCAGGAGCACCCAGGGGTGCACCTGCACCTGTCGGTTTCCAGCCCCTACGAATTGCAGTTGGGCGTGCAGGACAACCGCCTGGACTTGGCCATCGGCGCCTTCTCTTCGCGCATGAGCGGCCTGGTGTACCAGCCGCTGTACCGCGAGCAGCACTGGCTGTACTGCAGCAGCCGCCACCCGCTGTTCGCCGAGCGGCGCATCCCGGAGCCGGTGATCACCCAGCAGCGCATGGTCGGGCGCGGTTACTGGAGCCAGGCCGAGCTGGCCCGCCACGGCTTCAAGCACAGCGCGGCGACGGTGGAGAGCATGGAGGCGCAGCTGATTCTGATTCTCTCCGGCGCCTACATCGGCTACCTGCCCGAACACTACGCCCAGGCCTGGGTCGACAAGGGCGACTTGCGGGTATTGTCGCCGGCCACCTTCGGTTACCAGGCGCCGTTCTCGCTGATCATCCGCCGCGGCCGCAGCCGGGAACCCTTGATCCAGACGTTCCGCGACCTGCTCAAGAGCCAGCTCAACGTTGGCTGAGCAATGTCGTTTTCAGCTGATTGCGTCATGTCGGTAAAAATTCCTGCAAAACTTGACCACTGACGTGATGGCCTTCTGCTAAACATCTACTTGCTTTGATGAATTTCCCACTCATCTGGATAAGCAAGGGATCGCCAACGATGCGCATGAATTTGCCCGTCACCGAACACGAAAGAACCTTTCCCAACCACCAGCGGCTGATTTCCACCACCGACCTCAACAGCCGCATCACCTACTGCAACGACGCTTTCGTGGCCATCAGCGGTTTCACCTACGACGAACTCGTCGGCCAGACACACAACCTGGTGCGTCACCCGGACATGCCGCCGTCAGTCTTCGGCCATATGTGGGACACCATCAAGCAAGGCAAGCCCTGGATGGGGGTGGTCAAGAACCGCGCCAAGAACGGCGATTTTTACTGGGTCAGCGCCTATGTCACGGCGGTGTACGAGAACGGCCGCATCAGCGGCTACGAGTCGGTGCGTTCGGTGCCCACCCGCGAGCAGATCCGCCGTGCCGAAGCGCTCTACGCGCGCCTGCGCGCCGGTCGCTCGCCGGTGGCGTTGGCCGCGCGCCTGGGCCATGGCATCGGTCACGGCTGGCCGTTGATCGGTGCCGGGCTGATCTCGGCTGCCGGCTACCTTTGGTTGCCCCAGTACGCCGCACTGGGGGTGCTGATGGCCAGCCTGCTGGCGGCCTGGTACCTGGTCGAGCACCGGCAGAACCAGGCCATCCGCCGCACCCTGCAGGAGCATCCCAAAGCGTTCACCAGCCCGCTGGTGGCCCTGACCTACAGCGACAACCCCGGCCTGCAGGGCCAACTCGACCTGGCGATCCTCAGTGAAGAGGCACGTCTGCAGACCGCGCTGACCCGCCTGGTGGACGCCGGGGTCGGGGTCAAGTCGCGGGCCGCGCAGTCCGCCGACCTGTCCGACGCCCAGGCACAGATGCTCGACCGCCAGCGCAGCGAAACCGACCAGTCGGCCACCGCCATCGCGCAGATGGCGGCGACCATCCAGCAGGTCACCCACAACGTGCAGAGCACCGCCCATGCCGCCAGCGACGCCGACCAGCTGGCCCAGCAGGGCAGCGACCTGGCCCAGCAGAGCTTGCGCGCGATGGGCAGCATGAGCGAGGCGGTGAGCGATATCGGCCAGGCAGTCAATGCCCTGGCCGAGCAGACCCAATCGATCGGCAGCGTGGTGGACGTGATCACCTCGATTGCCGAGCAGACCAACCTGCTGGCGCTCAACGCCGCGATCGAAGCCGCCCGTGCCGGTGAACAGGGCAGGGGCTTTGCCGTGGTCGCCGACGAGGTCCGCTCGCTGGCCCAGCGTACCCGCGCTTCCACCGAGGAGATCCACCACATCATCGCCGGCCTGCGCACCGGCGCCGACCGTGCGGTGGCCAGTGCCAGCCGCGGCCAGCAGATCTCCAGCGACAGCGTGCACAGTGTCGAGGCGGTGCAGGAAGCGTTGTCCGGTATCGCCCAGGCGGTCAGCCGCATCACCGGCATGAGCCAGCAGATGGCCACGGCGTCCGAGCAGCAGAGCCACGTGGCCGAAGACATCAACCAGCAGATCGTGCGCATTGCCCAGCTGTGCGATGAAAGTGCCGGGCAGGCCAGGCAGGGGGCCGAGATCAGCCAGGACCTGGAGCGCATGGCGGAGTACCTGCATAGCCTGGCGGAGCGGTTCAACCGGTAGTGACAGACTGTCGGGCCAATCGCGGGGCAAGCCCGCTCCCACGAGGGCTTACTCGTGGGAGCGGGCTTGCCCCGCGATTGGCCCGTAGTCACACAACCAACCTGTGGCAAACTGCGCGCCCCCAAGGAGCCCGCCATGCCCAGACCCCGCTGCGAACGCTGCCAGCGCCCGATCGCCCACTGCCTCTGCCCGCTGATCCCCAGCCTCGACAGCCGTACCCGCGTGGTCGTGCTGCAGCACCCCAGCGAAACGTCGCATGCGCTCAATACCGCGCGCCTGGCAGCCCTCGGGCTGATCAATGCCGAGCTGCGGGTGGGGGAGGTATTCGATGACCTCGAAACGTTGCTGGCTTCGCCGGGGTATAGGCCGGTGCTGCTGTTCCCCGGTGACGCTGCCGAGGTTCTGCAAGCCTATGGCGCAGGCATCGACGAGCTGCCGCTGCTGTTGATCGTCCCCGACGGCACCTGGCGCAAGGCGCGCAAGATGCTCTACCTGAACCCGCTGTTGGAGGCGCTGCCGCGGGTGACGCTCGGGCAGGTGACGCCCTCGCGCTATCGGCTGCGCAAGGCGCCGGAACCGGGCGCGTTGTCGACCATCGAGGCGGTGGTGCAGACGTTGAATGTGCTGGAGGGGGCGGGCCGGTTCGATCCCGTGTTGCGACCTTTCGAGGCCCTGATCGAGGGGCAGATCAGGGCGATGGGGATGGACACATTCGAGCGTAATCACAACCTGGGATCAGACTAGTTCGAGTTTGATGCCTCGATTGGGCCGCATCGACCTTGGCGCGTGTTTGAAATCCATTGGAACCACACGGGGCCACCCGAGGGCTTATCGGCTGATCCCATACCCATGCAGGTCGCGCATTTCGATCAGCGTTCGCGCAACGCTTCGGTCCGAGCCTTCAACACCGGCTTCAACAGGTAGTCCAGCACACTCTTCTGCCCGGTGATGATATCCACCGTGGCCACCATTCCCGGGATGATCAGCAACGGCTTGTTATCCCCACCCAGGTGGTTCTTGTCGGTGCGTACCTGGATCAGGTAGAACGCGTTGCCCTTGTCATCGGTGACGGTGTCCGCACCGATCAGCTCCAGCTTGGCCTTGAGCCCGCCGTAGATGGTGTAGTCATAGGCACTGAACTTGACCATCGCCGTCTGCCCCGGGTGCAGGAACGCCACATCCTGTGGCCTTACCTTGGCCTCGATCAGCAGGTTGTCCTCGATCGGCACGATCTCCACCAGATCGCTGCCGGGCTGTACCACGCCGCCGATGGTGTTGACCTTGAGCAGCTTGACGATGCCGTGCACCGGCGACACCACGGTGGTGCGGTTGACCCGGTCGTCGATGGCGATGCTGGTGGCGGTGATCTTCGAAAGCTCTGTACGTTTGTCGTTGAGCTCCTTGGCCGCCTCGGAGCGGAAGGTGGCGTCGGACTCCTGGATCTTGCTGCGGATCTCGGCCACGGCCGCTTCGGCGCGGGGGATCGCCAGGCTGGTGGCATTGAGCTGGCCGCGGGCTTCGACGGTGCGCTGCTTGAGGCGCAGGATTTCCACCGGCGAGATGGCGCCCTTGCTGACCAGCGGCGCCGACATGTCCAGTTCCTGTTGCAGCAGGCCCAGCGCCGAGCGGTATTGGTCGACCTTGGAGCGGAATTCGGCGAGCTCCTGGGTCTTCTGCCGCAGTTGTTCGTTGAGGGTCTGTTTCTCGCTGGCCAGGCGGCGCTGGCGTGAGTCGTACAGGGCCGCTTCGTCCTCGGCTACTTGCGGGGCTTTGTCACGGACGTCCTGCGACAGCACGAAAGGGCGGCCTTCAGCTTCGGCCGACAAGCGCTCGACCTGGGCGGTGAGGGCGTAGCGGTCGGCTTCGCTTTCGCCCTTGTTCGACTTGAACCGGGTGTCGTCCAGGCGCAGCAGGGTGGCGCCCTTGTCGACCATCTGGCCTTCGCGCACGAAGAGCTCGGTGACGATGCCGCCTTCGAGGTTCTGCACCACCTGCACCTTGCTCGACGGGATGGCCTTGCCTTCGCCGACCGTGACCTCGTCGAGCACGGCGAAGTTGGCCCAGACCAGGGCCACCAGCAGCAGGATTGCGGCCAGCCACACGGTCAGACGCGACAGGCTGGGTGAATCCTGCAGGGTGGCGCCGGCGAGCTCTGGCAGGTAATCGCGTTCAGCGTGCTTTTCGGTGCCTTGGAGGTAGCTGCGAACGCTGTGGAAAATGGACATCTGCTGCCTCCGATGGAGAGTGTAGAGCCTGTGGGAGCGGGTTTACCCGCGAATGCGGCAGTGGCCCTGCTGGCGCTTTCGCGGGTGAACCCGCTCCCACAGAGAGGGTGTTGCACTTGCAGACCTACAAAGCCGAACCGATACGGCCCTTGCGCAGTGCATCAATCACCGCATCTTTTGGCCCGTCGGCGACGATCTTGCCGTTGTCCAGCACCAGCAGCCGGTCCACCAGGCTGAGCATCGAGGTGCGGTGCGTGACCAATAGCAGAGTCTTGCCCGGTACCCAGTTCGCCAGGCGCTGGCGCAGTTGTTCCTCGCTGCTGTTGTCCATGTGGCTGGTGGGCTCGTCGAGGATCAGGATCGGTGGCTCCAGCAACAGTGCCCGGGCCAGCAGCACGGCCTGGCGCTGGCCACCGGAGAGCAGTTGGCCGCGCTCGCCCACCGGGCGCTCGAAACCTTGCGGGTGCTGCCGGGCGAGGTCACTGACGCCGGTCAGCTCGGCCACTTCGAGCATGCGTGCATCGCTGACATGCCGCGCACCGAGGGTGAGGTTATCGCGCAGGCTGCCGGCCAGCAGCGGCAGATCATGGGCGACGTAGCCGATCTGGTTGCGCAGGTCGGCAATGTCCAGTTGACGCAGGTCGAGGTTGTCCAGCAGTACCTGGCCCTCGTCGGGGTGATGGAAGCCCATCAGCAGCCGCGCCAGGGTGCTCTTGCCCGAGCCGCTGCGGCCAATGATGCCGATGCGCTCGCCCGCTTTGAGGGTGAAGCTCACGTCGTTGAGGGCTGGGGCAGCCTGGCCTGGGTAGCGGAAGGTGACGTGGCTGATGCTCACGCCGCCGTGCAGTGTGGTGTGCTCGAGCGCCAGCCGGTCCGCCTGACGCTCCTGCGGCAGGCTCATCAGCGCATCGGTGCTTTGCATGGTCAACTGCGCCTGCTGGTAGCGGGTGATCAACCCGGCAATCTGGCCCAGTGGGGCAAGCACGCGACTGCCCAGCATGTAGCTGGCAACCAGGGCGCCTACGCTGAGGTTGCCAGCGATGATGCTATACACACCGGCGACTATGGTGGCCATGCCGCAGAACTGCTGGATGAACAGCGTACCGTTGGTGGCCAGGGACGACAGGTTGCGGGCGTGGGCGTCGAGGCGAGTGATGGCGCCGTTGGTGTGCTCCCACTGGTACTGGCGCTCGCTTTCGGCGCCGCAGGCCTTGAGTGTTTCCAGGCCGCCGAGGGTTTCGATCAACAGGGCCTGGCGCACGGCGCCAAGGTTCAGGCTCTTTTGCACGGTGTCGCGCAGGCGCGCCTGGATGAACAGCGCCAGGGCCATGGCCACCGGGAAGGCAATCAGCGGGATCAGTACCAGCCAGCCGCCAAGCAGGCCGATCACTACCAGCATCAGCGCGACGAAGGGCAGGTCGATGATGCTGGTCAGCGTCACGGCGGTGAGGAATTCGCGCAGGCCCTGGAAATCGTGGATGCTCTGGGCGAAACCACCGATGGTGGCTGGGCGGGCTTTCATGCTCATGCCGGTGATGCGTTCGAACAGGGTGGCGGACAGGATCAGGTCGGTCTTCTTGCCGGCCTGGTCCAGCAGGTGGGCACGGACCATGCGCAGCACCAGCTCGAAGGCGGTGCCGATGAACAGGCCGGCGACCAGTACCCACAAGGTCGACAGCGCCTGGTTGGGGACCACGCGGTCGTAGGTCTGCATGACGAACAGCGGCACCATCAGCCCCAGCAGGTTGATCAGCAGGCTCGCCAGCAGTGCGTCGCCGTACAGCCAGCGGGAATGGCGCAAGGTGTCGCGGAACCAGGCGTTGACCCTCGGAATCAGCGGCGTGCGTACGTCTTCCAGGGTGTGGCGGGGGCGGGCGAACAGGGCCTGGCCGCTGTAGGCCTCGGCCAGTGCTTCGCGCTCGACCCATTGTTCACCACCTTCGGCCTCGCACGGCAGCAGCAACGCCCGGCCGTCATCCGCCCAACGTTGCAGCACGGCGCTGCGGCCATCGTTGAGGATCAACAGCACGGGCAGGTTGAGCGGCGAGATGGCGTCCAGCGAGCGCTGCAGCACCCGCGCCTGTAACCCGGCACGGGCGGCAGCGCGCGGCAGCAGCGCCAACCCCAGGCGTTGCTCGGCCAGCGGCAGGCCGCTGCACAGGCTGGCGCGGCTGGCCGGGCAGCCATGCAGCTTGCACAGGATCAGCAAGCCATCGAGCAACGGATCATCCACATCCAGGCGCGGTTGGGTGCTTTGCATGCTGGTCACGATGGCCTACTCCTGCCGCGGTGGACGCAAAAGATCCCTGTTTATTTGAGGCCTAGCGCATGTCGGGCAGCCTGGCCTCGTTACGCACTTCGCTCTTGGCGATGGCCTCCGGCGGCAGCGAGATGCGTTGTTTGCCCAGCAGTTCACCCATGGTCGCCAGTACCCGGTACATCGAGAACTCCTCGGTGTAACGCACCTCGGTGTAGCGGCGGTTGGCGTTGTACAGCTCGTTTTCGCTGTCGAGCAGATCGAGCAGGGTGCGTTGGCCGAGGCCGAACTGGTCCTGGTAGGCGGCGCGCACGCGCTGGGTGGTTTCGGCGTACTCACGTGCGGTGGGGGTCTGCTTGCGCGCGTTGTTCATGGCGTTCCAGGCCAGGCCGAGGTTTTCGTTGAGCTCGCGCAGGGCGTTGTTGCGGATGTCCATGGCCTGGTTGATCTTGTGGGCGTCGGACTGCAGGCGGGCCTTGTCACTGCCCCCGCGGAAGAGGTTGTAGCTGAGCTCGACGCCAGCCTGCCAGTCGTTGTTGTCGTGGCCCTTCTGGCCGGCGATGTTGTTGTTGGCGCCGGTGGCCAGCACCGCGTCCAGACGCGGATAGAAGGGCGACTTGGCCACTTCGTACTGTTGCTCGGCGGACTTGATGTCCGCTTGTGCCGACTTGAGGTAGGGGTTGTTCTCGAGCATGCCCTGGCGGGCATCCTGCAGGGTGCCTGGCACTTCGCCCTTGATTGTGACCGGCGTTTCCAGCTCGTCGGGCACGCGCCCGACCACGCTGTAGAAGTTGGTTTCGGCGTCTGCCAGATCGACTTCGGCGGTGTCCAGGTTGTTCTCGGCCAGGGCGCGACGGGCGCTGGACTGGTCGAGGTCGGCGTTGCTGCCCACGCCACGCTCGCTGCGCAGGCCGATCTGGTCATTGACCCGCAGGTGGGCCTGCAGGTTGTTCTTGGCCAGGGTCACCAGTTCGCGGCGCTTGAGCACTTCGAGGTAGACCTCGATGGCGCGCAACGCCACGGTCTCGGCGGTGGCCTGGGTGTAGTAGGCGCGGGAGTTGGCCACCGCTTCAGTGCGGCCGACCTCGTTGGCGGTGTTGAAGCCGTCGAACAGCATCTGCCGCAGGCGCAGTTCGGACTGGGTGTAGTTGAGGGTTTCCTTGTTGTGGTTGCGCGTACCGTCCGGGTTGAAGCCGCGGGTGTTGGTGTTGTCCGAGCGTTGGCGGCCATAACCGCCCACCAGGTCTACGGTTGGGTAGTAACCCCCGCGGGCGAACTTCACATCCTCGTCGGCCGACAGCCGGCTGTTGCGGCTGGCGCTGATCTGAGGATGCTGGTCCACGGCACTCTGCACAGCCTCGGTGATGGACATTGCCTGAGTATTGGCACACGCCATGGCCAATAAAATCGCACTGGTGAGGGGGGTTAATGTGCGCATGGGGTACTTCTCCCTGGTCTCTAAAAAGTCCTGCGATCGCCAATAAAATGACGAAATATTAGAATCAAACCGTTTCAGGTTTGTAACAACAGAGCTAAGAACATTTAACGCGCGAACTAAGAAGAATTTCTCATAAGGTATATGCGAAAAAAAACTTATGCGGTCTAAAGAAACCACGACATTGTTTTATCCAGGTGGCTCGGCAAACTGGCTGGGATCGGCAGTTTTCGGGCTTTGCAGAAAGTTCTAGATTTTTTGCGGATAAGCAGTACGGGGAGGACGGCGAAAGCGGAATTTGGCGACAATAAATTGGCATCTATTAATGGCCATTGCCTATCACCGCTATCGCAGCAGTAGTCACATGGAGGGTGATTCCCGCGTATGTGACAGTGACGGTCCGGCAAACAGCCCATACGGAACGTTGCACGATTTACCCGACATGCCTTGATCTGCGAAAAGCCCATCGGCAGGGGAGGCGTGCATTCATGGCCAGATTAGTCGGCGTGGTCAGCAAGGTGGTTGGCCAGGTTTTCGCGGTTGGGGACGACGGCCACCGTCGGTTGCTGGTGGAAGGCGACCGCCTGTTTGCCGGTGAGCAGCTTGAAACGGGGGATGCCAGTGCCGTGGCAGTGCGCCTGCAGAACGGTGCTGAACTCACACTGGGCCGCGACAGCAGCCTGCAGATGACCCCGGAGCTGCTGGCCAATCACGCACCCCATGTGCACACCCCCGACCTGCAACCGAGCGAGGCGCAACTCAGTGATGTCGAGCGCTTGCAAAAGGCCATCGCTGTGGGCGCCGACCCGACTGAGGAAGCCGAGGCCACTGCGGCGGGTGGTAACCCCGGCGGCGTGGCAGGCGCGTTGGGTGGCGGGCACAGTTTCGTCATGTTGTCCGAGGTGGCAGGGCGCGTCGCCCCTACCATCGGTTTCCCCACGGCAGGTTTCAACGGTATCCCCGAGCTGGCCAACCGTTACCTGGGGGAGCGGGACATCGACGGCAACGACAGTGGGGCATTGAATCCGCTTGCGCCACCACCGCCAGTCAATCCGCCGGATCACCCGGTCACCCTCAATGGCCTGGAGGTCCAGCCCGGTGAGCTGACCGTGAATGAAGCCAACCTGCCCCAGGGCAGCGCGGACAACCCGGCGGCACTGACGCAGAGCGGCAGTTTCAACGTGGTGGCGCCGGATGGGGTATACAACCTCAGTGTCGGCGGCATCAACGTGGTTACCGCCGGTGTGGTGACCGGTGTGGGGCAGTCCATCGTCACCGGCCTTGGCAATATCCTCACCATCACCGGCTACAACCCGGCCACGGGCGTGGTCAGCTACAGCTACACGCTGCAGAGCAACGAAAGCCATCCCAATGGCGATGGCACCAACAGCCTGATGGAACATTTCCCAGTCAGTGTCACCGACAGCAACGGCAGCCATGCCAGCGGCAGCCTTGATGTGAACATCGTCGACGACGTGCCCAAGGCCAATGCCGACTTCGCCCAAATCACCGAGGGTGACAGCTTCAGCGGCAACGTGCTGAACAACGACGTCAAAGGCGCCGATGTACGCGGCGACGGCCAGTATGTGGTCGGGGTGCGTGCAGGCGACGATACGTCGAGTTCCGCGCACGGTCATTTAGGCGACCCGATCTACGGCCAATATGGCTACCTGACCCTGGATGCCCAGGGCAACGCCACCTACCACGCCAACCCCAACCAGGACTTGCCGCCTTGGGCGACGGACACCTTCGTCTACACCATCCGTGATGCCGACGGTGATGAGAGCACCACGACCATTTCGGTGAAGGTGCTGGACAGCAAGCTGATCGCCGGCACCGACAGTGAAGTGACGGTCTACGAGAAAGCCCTGGACCTGACCAAGGGCGGCAATGACCTGGCCGCTGGCAACGTAGTGGGGAGCGACCCGCATTCCAGTGGCGAAACAGCATCCGGTTCGCTGACCAATGCGGTCACCGGTGGTGTCGGTGCATTGACCTTCACTTTGGTCGGCAATGCTGCTGGCCAATACGGCCAGATCCTGCTGAACACCGATGGTAGCTACACCTATACCCTGACCTCGGCGCCGAACTCGCCAAACCACGTCAATGATGGCCCGAACGTGATCACTGAAAGCTTCACCTATCAGGTGAAGGACTCGGTGGGTAACATGACCACCAGTACCATCGTGATCAGCATCGTCGATGATGTGCCCAAGGCTCAGGCCGACTTCGCCCATGTCAGCGAGGGTGACAGCTTCAGCGGCAACGTGCTGGACAACGACGTCAAAGGCGCCGATGTGCGCGGCGACGGCCAGTATGTGGTGGGGGTACGAGCAGGCGACGATACGTCGAGCTCTGCGCACGGGCATTTAGGCGACCCGATCTACGGCCAATATGGCTACCTGACCCTGGATGCCCAGGGCAACGCCACTTACCACGCCAACCCCAACCAGGACTTGCCGCCTTGGGCGACGGACACCTTCGTCTACACCATCCGTGATGCCGACGGCGACGAGAGCACCACGACCATCTCGGTCAAGGTGCTGGACAGCAAACTGATCGCCGGCACCGACAGTGAAGTGACGGTCTACGAGAAAGCCCTGGACCTGACCAAGGACGGCAATGACCTGGCCGCTGGCAACGTAGTGGGGAGCGACCCGCACTCCAGTGGCGAAACAGCATCCGGTTCGCTGACCAATGCGGTCACCGGTGGTGTCGGTGCATTGACCTTCACCTTGGTCGGCAATGCTGCTGGCCAATACGGCCAGATCCTGCTGAACACCGATGGTAGCTACACCTATACCCTGACCTCGGCGCCGAACTCGCCGAACCATGTCAACGACGGTCCTAACGTGATCACCGACAGCTTCACCTATCAGGTGAAGGACTCGGTGGGTAACACGACCACCAGCACCATCGTGATCAGCATCGTCGATGATGTGCCCAAGGCTCAGGCCGACTTCGCCCATGTCACCGAGGGCGACAGCATCAGCGGCAACGTGCTGGACAACGACGTCAAAGGCGCCGATGTGCGCGGCGACGGCCAGTATGTGGTGGGGGTACGAGCAGGTGACGATACGTCGAGTTCTGCGCACGGTCATTTAGGCGACCCGATCTACGGCCAATATGGCTACCTGACCCTGGATGCCCAGGGCAACGCCACCTACCACGCCAACCCCAACCAGGACTTGCCGCCTTGGGCGACGGACACCTTCGTCTACACCATCCGTGATGCCGACGGTGATGAGAGCACCACGACCATTTCGGTGAAGGTGCTGGACAGCAAGCTGATCGCCGGCACCGACAGTGAAGTGACGGTCTACGAGAAAGCCCTGGACCTGACCAAGGACGGCAATGACCTGGCCGGTGGCAACGTAGAGGGGAGCGACCCGCATTCCAGCGCCGAAACAGCGTCGGGTTCGCTGACCGATGCGGTCACCGGTGGCGTGGGCGCATTGACCTTCACTTTGGTCGGCAATGCCGCTGGCCAATACGGCCAGATCCTGTTGAACGCGGATGGCAGCTACACCTACACCCTGACCTCAGCGCCGAACTCGCCGAACCATGTCAACGATGGTCCGAACGTGATCACCGACAGCTTCACTTACCAGGTGAAGGACTCGCTGGGTAACACCACCACCAGCACCATCGTGATCAGCATCGTCGACGACGTGCCCAAGGCTCATTGCGATTACGCCCATGTCAGCGAGGGCGACAGCATCAGCGGCAACGTATTGGCCAACGATGTGTTCGGCGCCGATGTACGCGGCGACGGCCAGTACGTGGTGGGTGTACGCGCCGGCAACGACACCTCCACCTCGGCCAGTGGTCATGTCGGCGACCCCATCAACGGGCTGTACGGCTACCTGACCCTGGATGCCCAGGGCAACGCCACCTACCACGCCAACCCCAACCAGGACCTGCCGCCTTGGGCGACGGACACCTTCGTCTACACCATCCGTGATGCCGACGGAGATGAGAGCACCACGACCATTTCGGTGAAGGTGCTGGACAGCAAACTGGTCGCCGGCACCGACAGTGAAGTGACGGTCTACGAGAAAGCCCTGGACCTGACCAAGGACGGCAATGACCTGGCCGGTGGCAACGTAGAGGGGAGCGACCCGCATTCCAGTGGCGAAACAGCATCCGGTTCGCTGGCCAATGCGGTCACCGGTGGTGTCGGTGCATTGACCTTCACCTTGGTCGGCAATGCTGCTGGCCAATACGGCCAGATCCTGCTGAACGCCGATGGCAGCTACACCTATACCCTGACCTCGGCGCCGAACTCGCCAAACCACGTCAATGATGGCCCGAACGTGATCACTGAAAGCTTCACCTATCAGGTGAAGGACTCGCTGGGTAACACCACCACCAGCACCATCGTGATCAGCATCGTCGACGACGTGCCCAAGGCTCATTGCGATTACGCCCATGTCAGCGAGGGCGACAGCATCAGCGGCAACGTATTGGCCAACGATGTGTTCGGCGCCGATGTACGCGGCGACGGCCAGTACGTGGTGGGTGTACGCGCCGGCAACGACACCTCCACCTCGGCCAGTGGTCATGTCGGCGACCCCATCAACGGGCTGTACGGCTACCTGACCCTGGATGCCCAGGGCAACGCCACCTACCACGCCAATCCCAACCAGGACCTGCCGCCATGGGCGACGGACACCTTCGTCTACACCATTCGTGATGCCGACGGCGACGAGAGCACCACGACCATCTCGGTCAAGGTGCTGGACAGCAAGCTGACGGCGTCCGAGGACAACGACGTCACTGTGTATGAAAAAGCCCTGGACCTGCATAAGGACGGCAATGACCTCGCGGCCGGCAGCGTCGTGGGCAGCGACCCAGGGTCGACCGGCGAGACGGCGTCCGGCAGCCTGGTCGGGTCGGTCACCGGCGGCTCCGGTGCCTTGACCTACAGCCTGGAGGGCAATTCGGCAGGGCAGTACGGGCAGTTACTGCTCAAGGCTGACGGTTCCTACACCTACACCCTGACCTCTGCACCGAAAACCCCGGGCGGTGCCAACGATGGTGCCAACACGGTGGTGGAGCACTTCACTTACAAGGCCACCGACGCCCATGGCAACAGTGTCACCAACACCATTGCCATCAACATCGTCGACGACGTGCCCAAGGCCGAGTGCGCAGTGCGCAGCATCACCCCCGGCCAGGTGGACTCCAATATCCTGCTGGTGATCGATGTCTCCGGCAGCATGGCCTGGGACTCCGGCGTGAATGGCCTGAGCCGGCTGGACCTGGCCAAGCAAGCGATCAACACGCTGTTGGACAAGTACGACGCGATGGGCGACATCAAGGTGCAGATTGTCACCTTCTCCAGCGGCGCCACCCAGCAAGCGCAGACGTGGGTATCGATCGGCGAGGCCAAGAACCTGATCGCCGGGCTCCACGCCGACGGCGCGACCTACTACGACTCGGCAGCCACCAAGGCCCAGCAGGCGTTCGCCACCAGCGGCAGAATTGATGGTGCACAGAATGTCAGTTACTTCTTCTCCGACGGTGAGCCGAGCTCGGGCCACGGGATGACCTCCACCCGTGAAAGCACGTGGGAGACGTTCCTCGACCAGAATGGCGTCAAGTCCTACGCCATCGGTATGGGCAATGGCGTCAACGAGGGCAATCTCGACCCGCTGGCCTACGATGGCAGCAGCCATGTCGATACCCAGTCGGTGGTGGTTACCGACCTCAACCAGCTCGGAGCGGTGCTCTCGGGCATGGTGCAGGGCGCACCGATCACCGGCAGCCTGATGAGTGGCGGCGACTTCGGTGCCGATGGTGGCTTCATCAAAGCCCTGATGGTGGACGGCACCACCTATGGCTTCGACCCGAAAGCCAACGGCGGGCAGGGCGGTTACACGGTCAGTGGCGGGGTGGACAAGGCGTCGTTCGATACCCTCAGCAACAGCCTCACCATCAAGACCAGCCTGGGCGGCACCCTGCTGGTGAACATGGACAACGGTGAATTCACCTACACACCACCCAAGGACAACGGCGGCCAGGTGGAGAAATTCACCTTCACGGCCAGCGACAACGATGGTGATACCAGCACTGCCACCCTGACGGTGAACATCAACGGCAACCATGCACCGATCGCCGGTGCGGACCACATCATCACCAATATCAGCGGTACCAGCGTCAGCGTGCCGGCCGAAGCGCTGCTGGCCAACGACAGCGATGCGGACCACGATCGGCTGAGCGCGGCGCCGATCACCTTCAACACCGGCTTCGCCGACAAAGGCGCAGGCTTCACCCCGGGCGTCCAGGCGCAGACCGTCTACATGGACGGCACCAAGGACCGTGCCGAAAACCAGTTCCGTACCCTGGCGCGCAGCGAGTTCACCAGCCAGTCGGGCAGCATGACCGCGGCACTGGTGGTGGCGGGCTACCTCGGGCTGATCAGCAACAGCAACGCCAACGACGAGGACACTTTCACCGTCACCCTGCGCAAGGGCGAAACCCTTACCCTCGATCACGACCGCCCGGCCGGCAACCTGTTGATGGAGTGGAAGGATGCTACTGGCAGTTACCAGCCGATTGCCGATGGCCAGAGTTTCACGGCCAGCCATGACGGGGTGTACAGCATTCACCTGGTCAACACCGAGAACGCCCTGGGTAGCAGCAAGGCTGCCGAGAACTACAAGCTGAGCCTGCTGGTGGACTACAGCAACGCCAGTAACCCCGTGGTCCATGACACCTACAGCGTCAGCGACAACCATGGCGGCACGGCGACCGGCAACGTCGATATCACTTATCAGGCAGGTCATGTTCTCGAGGGCACGGGAGGGGACGATGTGCTGCTCGCCGGGGCTGGCGACAATACGCTGAACGGCGGCGCCGGCAATGACGTGCTGGTGGCCGGGGCCGGCAATGACAGCCTGTATGGCGGCGACGGCAATGACTTGCTGATCGCAGGGCCCGGCAATGACTTGCTCGACGGCGGGCAGGGCATCGACACGGTCAGTTTTGCCAAGGCCGCTGCCGGGGTGGTGGTCGATCTGGGCAACCTCGGTGCGCAGAACACCGGGGGCGCCGGCGTGGATACCCTGACCAGCATCGAGAACCTGATCGGCTCAGATTACAACGATACCTTGATCGGCAATGGCGGCGACAACGTGCTCAATGGTGGCGCTGGCAATGATGTGCTCAAGGGCGGTGGCGGCAACGACACGCTCATTGGCGGCCCGGGTGATGACACCCTGACCGGCGGCAGTGGCAACGACACCTTCGTCTGGCAGAAGGGCGATAGCGGGCATGACACCGTGACCGATTTCACCCCGGGCTCCGATCGCCTCGATCTGTCCCAGTTGCTGCAGGGCGAGAACGCCACCAGCGCCTCGCTGGATGACTACCTGCACTTCAAGGTCAGCGGCACGGGCAGCAACGTGGTGTCGACCATCGAGGTGAGCAGCGTCGCGGGGGCGGCGCCGACCCAGACCATCGAGCTGGCCGGGGTCGACCTGGCCCAGCATTACGGGGTCACGGCAGGTGCCGGTGGGCTGATCGCGGCCGGGCATGATACGGCGACCATCATCAACGGCATGCTCAATGACCATTCGTTGAAGGTGGATACGGTGTAGATGGCCTTGACACCTTCACTGGGCAAGTCGCAGCGACTTGCCCAGTGAAGGTGTCAGCCTTGGCGGCGCAATGTTTTCTGCTTGAGAATCCAGGCACTGACCAGCACCGCGCTGGTCAGCATGAACGCCCGAGCCCAGAACAACGGCACCAGGTAGCACGACAAGCCGATGCTCGCCCACATCAGGCCGATCGCATACACCTTGCCTTTGAGCGGGATGCCCTCGCCGCTGAGGTAGTCGCGAATCCACGGCCCGAGTTTCGGGTGGTTCACCAACCAAGTGTGAAAGCGCGGCGAGCTACGGGCAAAACAGGCCGCCGCGAGCAGCAGGAAAGGGGTGGTGGGCAGGACCGGCAGGAAGATCCCCAGCACCCCCAGCGCGACGCTGAGCCAGCCGACGGCCAGCAGCAGGTAGCGCACCACGCCGATCAGTGGCGGCGTGGTTTGAGTACGGCAGGTTTTTCGTCCGGTGCGTGCTGCAGCAGGAACAGCGCGCTCAGCGCTTCGGGAATCTGCACGATCATGTCGTCCTGCAGGTTGGCATCGCTGGCGATGTCGGCGAACTCCGGTTGCTCGTCGAACAGGCCCGAGCCGACCATGATCGGCAGGAGCATTTCGCTGACTTCATCCTCGGAGTTGTCGAACCAGGCCTCTTCACGCAGGAATACGCCCTCCATGAAGCCGATGCACCAGCCGCGCAGGTCCGAGTCGTCCGGCTCGTCGGTCAGGTCGAGGTCGCACGGCAGGTCGAATTCCTCTTCGCTGGCCAACTGGCGAGCGATGTGGCCTTTGAGGGCTACCAGCGTCGCTTCGATCTCGGTGCGCTGGGCATCGCTGGTGTAGTGGGGCTCTTCAGCGAACAGCGCGTCGATCCATTCGCGCTCGGGAACCTCTTCCGAGCAGATCGACAGTGCGGTCAGGTAGCCGTGTGCGGCGACGTAGTCCAGCGCTTCTTCGTGCAGCTCATCGGCATCGAGGAAGGCTTGCAGGCGGGTCAGTTGCTCGGCGAAGGACATTACAGGGCTACCTTGGGGAATAAACGATAACGAATTCTAGCACCTTGCGGCGTTCACGGGGCAAAGGGAACGTCTGTCACCGCAGCCTGCCGTGGGCTGAGCCAGTCGGGTATACTCCGCCACTTTTCGTGTTGGGTGGCCTGTACGGCGATCCGGCAAAAACCGCTTACGCATTTGTACGGTGCCTGGCGGATTTATCGTCCAGCCTGTGTCCAGGATGGTACGGCGATTTTGGAGTGGCAAATGCTCGAACAGGCTCAGCGCGTCCTCAAGGATGTCTTCGGTTACGACAGTTTCCGTGGGCGCCAGGCCGCGATCATCGAATGCGTGGCCAACGGCGGCGATGCCCTGGTGCTGATGCCCACCGGCGGCGGCAAGTCGCTGTGCTTCCAGGTGCCGGGGCTGCTGCGCCCGGGCCTGACGGTAGTGGTGTCGCCATTGATCGCGTTGATGGCCGACCAGGTCGCTACCCTTGACGAACTGGGGGTGGCCGCCGCGGCGCTCAATTCCTCCCTCAGTGCCGAGCAGCAGCGCGAACTGGCAGGGCGCCTGCGCCGCGGCGAGGTGAAGATGCTGTATCTGGCGCCCGAGCGCCTGGTACAGCCGCGCATGCTGGATTTTCTGCGTGACCTCGACATCTCGCTGTTCGCCATCGATGAAGCCCACTGCGTATCGCAATGGGGCCACGACTTCCGCCCCGAATACCTGCAACTGGGCCAGCTCGCCGAGCTGTTCCCCCATGTGCCGCGCATTGCCCTCACCGCCACCGCCGATATGCGCACCCGCGAGGAAATCGTCCAGCGCCTGCACCTGCAGGGCGCCGAGCGCTTCCTGTCGAGCTTCGACCGGCCGAACATCTTCTACCGCATCGTGCCCAAGGAAGCGCCGCGCAAGCAGCTGATGGCCTTCCTCGCCGAGCGCCGTGGCAACGCCGGCATCGTCTACTGCCTGTCACGCAAGAAAGTCGACGAAACTGCAGCCTTCCTCTGCGAACAAGGCTTCCCGGCGCTGCCCTATCACGCAGGCCTGGCAGCCGAAACCCGCGCCGCCAACCAGCACCGCTTCCTCAACGAGGAAGGGCTGATCATGGTCGCCACCATCGCCTTCGGCATGGGCATCGACAAGCCCAACGTGCGCTTCGTCGCCCACCTCGACCTGCCCAAGTCGCTCGAGGCTTACTACCAGGAAACCGGCCGCGCCGGTCGTGATGGCCTGCCGTCGGACGCCTGGATGGCCTACGGCCTGCAGGACATGGTGATGCTCAAGCAGATGCTGCAGAACTCCGAAGGCGACGAGCGCCACAAGCGCATCGAGCAGCACAAGCTCGACGCCATGCTGGCGCTGTGCGAAGAGACCCGCTGCCGCCGCCAGTCGCTGCTGGCCTACTTCGACGAAGTGCTGGAGCAGCCTTGTGGGCACTGCGACAACTGCGTAGACCAGATCCAGACCTGGGACGCCACCGAGCCTGCCCGGCAGGCCCTGTCGGCGGTGTTCCGCACCGGCCAGCGTTACGGCGTCGGCCACCTGGTCGACGTGCTGCTGGGCAAGGACAACGAAAAGGTACGCAACTTCGGCCACGAAAAACTTTCGGTATACGGCGTCGGCAAGGCGTTGGCCGAGGCCGAATGGCGCTCGTTGTTCCGTCAGTTGGTGGCACGCGGTTTAGTGGATATCGACCTCGAAGGCTATGGCGGCCTGCGCCTGTCCGACAGCTGCCGCCCGCTGCTGCGTGGCGAGGTCAACCTGCAACTGCGTCGCGACCTCAAGCCGCAGACCGTGGCCAAGTCGTCCGGCAGCAGCGGTGGCAGCCCGGCCAGCCAGTTGGTGCGGGCCGAGGAGCGCGAGCTGTGGGAGGCGCTGCGCACCCTGCGGCGCAAACTGGCCGAAGAGCACAGCGTGCCGCCCTACGTCATCTTCCCCGACTCGACGCTGCTGGAAATGCTGCGCAGCATGCCCACCAGCCTCAGCGACATGGCCCAGGTCAGCGGCGTCGGCGCGCGCAAGCTGGAGCGCTACGGCCAGGCCTTCCTTGAAGTGCTCAATGGCGCCGGCGGCACCGAAGAGGCGCCGAAAGTGGTGCTCGACCTGCGCCACGAGCTGGTCAGCCTGGCCCGCGCCGGCATGACCCCGGCGCAGATCGCCGGTCAGCTCAACTGCAGCGAGAAGAACGTCTACAGCCTGTTGGCAGAAGCCATTGGCCGCCAGGAACTGAGCCTGGAGCAGGCGCTCGACCTGCCCGAAGAGCTGATGATGGAGGTGCAGGATGCCTTCCTCGATGGCGAGGGCGAGCTGCCGCCGGTGTCGGCTGTCGCGCCGTTGTTCGGCGCGCGCGTCCCCGAAGGCGTGTTGTATTGCGTGCGGGCGGCGCTGGCATCGGAGTTCGAACTGTAATCGCTGGCATTTGTGCCATTTGCTGACCTTTGTCAGGCGATTACAGGATTATCGGATGTTTCCCAAGCGCTGAACCTTGCCTCATGGGCTGGGGCATGGTTAGCTGACTAATAATTAGTTCTATTCATTGAGTTGCTTATGCCCCTGACCGACAACCAACACCGCTTCGGCATGCAGCTGGCCCAGATGTCCCGGGGCTGGCGTGCCGAACTGGACCGCCGCCTCGCCGGGCTCAATCTTTCCCAGGCGCGCTGGTTGGTGCTGTTGCACCTGGCGCGTTTTGACGATGCGCCAACCCAGCGTGAGCTGGCCCAGAGCGTCGGGGTTGAAGGCCCGACCCTGGCCCGCCTGCTCGACAGCCTGGAAACCCAGGGCCTGGTGCGGCGTCAGGCAGTAGTGGAAGATCGCCGGGCGAAGAAAATTGTGCTGTGCCCACCGGCCAAACCGCTGATCGAGCAAATCGAGACCATCGCCAATGCTTTGCGCGTCGAGCTGTTCAGCGGTGTCGATGAAGCCGACCTGGAAGTGTGCATGCGGGTGCATGCCAAGATCCTCGGCAATCTCGAGAAATCTTGACAGCAGCGGCAAGTGGCAAGTGGCAAGCCACAAGTGAAAGCGGATCTGCGTACTGACGCGATCCGCTTTTTTCTTGCAGCTTTACACTTGCCGCTTGCAACTTAGAAGGTGTGCCCCAGATTCAGGTACACCGCCTGCTCATTCGCATCGTTGGCCCCATAGCTCAGGTTAAGCGGGCCCAGCGGCGTCTCCAGCCCAAGGAAGATGCTCGCGGCATTGATGTAGCCGCTGTCGAACTCATTGTCGTTGTTCCACGCCCGGCCCCGCTCCAGCGACCCTCCGATGTACAGCGGGAAGTCCAGCGGCAGGTAGGCGCGCGGTGTCAGGCGGCGGTAATAGACCATGCGCAGCAGGCTCATGTTCTGCCCGGAGATCGAGTCCTGGCGGAAGCCCGACAGCTGCCGGGCACCGCCAAACACGAAGCTCGATGTCACCACTTCGGCCTCATCCAGCGTGCGCCCGTAGCGTCCACCCAGCACCAGGGTATTCGGCCCGCTGCTGAAGGCCTTGTCCAGGTTGAACAACCACTGCCGGTAGTTCTGGTCCGAATCCAGCGACTGGTCGTACTTGCGCGCAGTCAGGCCGATCTGCTCGCCGCCATGGGGGAAGTAGACATTGTCGAAGGTATCGTACGAGTACTTGAGCTCGTAGAAGCCCTCGTTGAAGCTGACCTTAGGCAGGCTCTGGTCGCCGATGCGCACCTCGGCCTGGCCCCAGGCCTTGCCCACGCCCAGGCGCACTTCGCCGTAGGTGCTGATCTGCCGCCCGACGTTCAGGCCAAAGCCGTAGCGCTCCAGGCGGTATTCGGCCACCGGGTCGTTGTCCAGCGTGGCCTCGACGTTCTGTGAACCGAGGTCCAGATAAGGGGCGATGAAGTAGCGTGAGCCAACGTCCAGCGGCTGGTAGAACTCGCTGTACAGCTCCTGCTGGTCGCCGATCTGGGCGCGGGTGAGCCATTCGGCGCCCAGGCGGTTGATGCCGTTGACCCGGTAGCTGGCCCCCAGGTTGAAGGCGCTATCGCCGCGCAGGTCGTCGGACAGGTTCAGGCCCAGGCGCAGGTAGTCGGTGCCGCCGCGCCGCCCGCGGGCCTTGATCACCAGGGTATTGGCGTCGCCTTTGTGCACCACGCGGTATTGCACCTGGTCGAAATAGTCCAGGCCGTACAGGGTGCCCATGTCGGTCTGCAGGCGATCGAGTTGCAGCGGCTCGCCGATCGGCTGGCGGATGTAGTAACGAATCACGTCGTCGCTGACCTTGGAGTCGTTTTCCACCTTGATCGCAGTGATCACCGGGGTGCGTTGGCCGGGTGAGCGGGCCACCGCCAGGCCGGCATCACCGTCGGCCTGGCGCAGCGCCGCCAGCCGCGGGTCAAGGGCGCGAGTGGCGCGGTAGCCCGCGTCGATCATGTCGCTGGCGCGGCCGAAGTCGGTGACGCCGAAGCTGGCCAGCGGCGGCTGAACCAGGATGTCGTCGCGGGCCAGGCTGGCCAATTGTTCCTCGGAGTTGCGCCGGGTCATCAGGGTGATCGACTGGTTGAGCACGTCGACCACCGTGGCCAGCTGCTTGCGGTTGCGCAGCGGGGTGCCGATGTCGACCACGATGGCGATGTCGACGCCCATCTCGCGCACCACATCCAGCGGGATGTTGTCGGTCATGCCGCCGTCCACCAGCAGCCGGCCGTCCAGCTCTACCGGGGCGAACACCGCCGGGATCGACATGCTGGCGCGCACCACCTGGGGCAGGTGGCCGCGGCGGAACACCACTTTTTCACCCGTGGTGATATCGGTGGCCACGGCGCGGAAGGGAATCGGCAGCTTGTCGAAGTCGCGGATGTCGGCGGTGTGCGCCAGCTTGCTCTCCAGCAGCAGCGAGAGGTTCTGGCCTTGGATCACCCCCAGCGGCAGGCCCAGGCTGCCATCGTCGCGAAAGCTCAGCTTCTGCTTGACCAGGAAGTCGCGGTCATCCTGCTTGCGGCGGAACGGGATGTCCTCGCGGGGCGGGGCATCGGACAGCGTCTGCTGCCAGTCCAGGGTGGTCGCCAGTTTTTCCAGCTCCTCGACGCTGTAGCCCGAGGCATACAGGCCGCCGACCACCGCGCCCATGCTGGTGCCGGCGATGGCGTCGATGCGCACGCCTTGTTCCTCCAGGGCCTTGAGCACACCGATGTGCGCCAGGCCGCGGGCGGCGCCGCCCGACAGCACCAGGCCGACCTTCGGCCTGGCAGGCTCGGCGGCGAACAGGGTGAGGGAGGTGAGCGTCAGCAAAAGGCATAACAGCAGGCGGCGCATCGTGAGTCTCAAAAGCAGCGGTAAAGACCGCTAGTATAAGCGGCCCTTCCTCTGGAGATGCCCGACATGGCCGACAGCAAACCGCAGATCGTCATTACCTACTGCACCCAGTGCCAATGGCTGCTGCGTGCCGCCTGGCTGGCCCAGGAGCTGCTCAGCACCTTCGCCGACGAGCTTGGTCAGGTGGCGTTGGCGCCAGGTACCGGTGGCGTGTTCCGCATCACGTGCGACGGCGTGCAACTGTGGGAGCGCAAGGCTGATGTCGGCTTCCCCGAAGCCAAGGTGCTCAAGCAGCGGCTGCGCGACCTGATCGACCCCGAGCGCGACCTGGGCCACAACGATCGCTGATCAGGCGCTCTCCACCACGGCGCGTGGTTTCACCGGCTGCTCGGCGGCCATGCGGCTGGACAGCACGATGGCGAAGATGATCAGCGCGCCGCCGGCGAGCATGCGCAGAGTGGGGGTTTCGGCGAACACCACCCAGGCCACGGCGATGCCGTAGACCGGCTCCATGCCGAACACCACCGCCGCGGTGCGGGCCTTGATCACGGCCAGGCTGGCGACGAACAGGCTGTGGGCGACGCCGGTGCAGAACACCCCCAGCAGGGCGATCCACAGCCAGTCCATGGGCGCTACGCTGGCCAGCCCCGGGGCGGCGAAGGGCAGCAGGCACAGGCTGACCACCAGGTTCTGCCACAGCGCCGCCTGCACCGCCGGCAGGCGCCCGGAACCTGCGCGGTTGGTCAGTGACAGCAGCGAGAACAGCAGCCCCGAAAGCAGCGCCCAGAGCAGCCCGCCGGTGGCCTCGCTGGCCAGGTCGAAAGCCGGGGTGACCAGCACCAGGCCGATGCTCACCAGCACAACCAGCACGGCCTCGTTGCGACGGATACGTTCACGGAACAACAGGCCTTCAAGGATGACCGTGAAGGCCGGGAAGCTGGCAAAGCCCAAGGTGGCAATGGCCACGCCCGCGACCTTGACCGCGACGAAGAAGCTCACCCAGTGCCCTGCCAGCAATACCCCGCCCAACAGCAGGCGGCGCAGGTCGCGCCCGCCCAGAGGCTGCCAGGTCTGACGCGCCAGGCTGGCGAACAGGCCCAGGGCGAGCACGGCGAAGGCGGCGCGGCCGAAGACGATGATCGACGGGCTGGCACTGGCTGCCAGTTTGCCGAACACGCCGGTCAGGCCAAAGAACAGCGCGCCAATGTGCAGGGCGCCGAGGGCGGTGCGGTGGTTCATGGTGGTCCTTGGGTTGTTTGCGCGATAGGGTGGGTACCGGCGCTCAGTGTAAAAGGCCGGTTCGCCGGTGTCTGTCGCCAGCCTCGCGTCAGTTATCGCCGGGCTCTCGCCGCAACGCCGAAGGTGTGCAGCCAAATGCCCGCATCACCGCCGCACTGAAGGCACTCTGCGACTCGTAGCCCACCCGCGCGGCGATCTCGCCCACTGGCAGCAGGGACTCGCGCAACAACTGCCGGGCCATCAGCAGCCGCCGCTGGCGAATGTAGTCCATCGGCGTGATGCCGCATTCCGCAGTGAAACGCGCATGCAGTCGAGCGCTGGACAGCCCGGCCAGCCGCGCCAGGTCAGCGACCTGCAGTGGGTAGGCGGCATGCTGTTGGATATGGGCGTCGAAGGCTGCGTACGGCAGGCGGCTGCTGGCGACTATCGGTGCCGCCGCCTGCGGGTTGAGGCTGGCCAGCAACAGCACCGCACCTTGGCGGGCGATCAATGGGTCGTCCATCGGGCTGGTCGCCAGCCAGTCCACCAACTGCTGCTGGCGGTTGTCCAGGCCCAGCGCGCCGGGGCGGTCGAGCAGGCGGCGGCTGGCATCGGCATGCGCCCCCAGCTGTTCGCCGAGCCAATGCTCGCCCGGCACATCCAGCACCAGGCAGTGACTGCCGGCGGTGCTGCCGCAGGTGTGGTGGGCGCCGGCAGGCACCACCATCAAGGCCTGGCGATCGACCCGCGCACCCTGGCCCTGCACCTCGAAGTCCAGCCGCCCGCGCAGGCCGAACACCAGTTGCGGGTGCTCGTGGCTGTGGGCGATCAACTCGTCACGGTAGTGGCGCAGTGAGAGCAGCGGGGCGGTGGTCATGGTGGGTCCTCGCAGGGCAGGGGAAGAGTGTACACCCGGCAAGGCGCGATCAGTCGTCATCGGCCTGCCACCAACCTGTCACCTGTGCCTGCCAGTCTCCAGCAAACAGTGCCGGAGCCTGCCCATGACCCATGCCGAAACCGTCCGCCCGTCACGCAAGCAGCGTGTCCGTACCCTGTGGATCTCCGACGTGCACCTGGGCACCCGGGATTGCCAGGCCGAACACCTGTCGCATTTTCTCAAGGGTTATCAGGCCGACCGCATCTACCTGGTTGGCGACATCATCGATGGCTGGAAGCTGCGCGGCGGCATCTATTGGCCCCAGGCGCACACCAACGTCATTCGCCGCCTGTTGACCATGAGCAAGCGCGGTACCGAAGTCATCTACGTCACCGGCAACCATGACGAGTTCCTGCGCCGCTATTCCAAACTGATCCTCGGCAATATCCAGCTGGTGGACGAAGCCGAACACCTCACCGCCGATGGCCGTCGCCTGCTGGTGATCCACGGCGACCAGTTCGACGTGATCACCCGTTATCACCGCTGGCTGGCGTTCCTGGGCGACCGCGCCTACGAATTCACTCTGGTGCTCAACCGCTGGCTCAACCACTGGCGCGCCCGTTATGGCTATGGCTACTGGTCGCTGTCTGCCTACCTCAAGCACAAGGTCAAGGGCGCGGTGAGTTTCATCAGCGATTTCGAGGATGCGATTGCCCACGAATGCACCCGGCGAGGCTTCCAGGGCGTGGTCTGCGGGCATATACACCATGCCGAAATACGCCGGGTTGGCGAGGTGGAATACCTCAACTGCGGTGACTGGGTGGAGTCGTGCACGGCGCTGATCGAGCATTGGGACGGGCAGATCGAGCTGTACCGCTTCGCCGATGCCCAGGCGCGCGAAGTGGCGCAGCGGTTGGCGGAGCTTGGTGAACCGGCGTAAACCGTGCTGGCTTCATCGCTGGCAAGCCAGCTCCCACTTTGATCGCGCGCGCCTCAAGCCATACGCATTCCTGTGGGAGCCGGCTTGCCGGCGATGAGGCAGGGACTTGCGGCCTATGACTCAGGCAGATTCCTGCAAGGCCGCTTTGTAGACGGATTGCCTCGGCTGGGCGAACACCCGCTCAAGCATCGGCTCGAAGAACGACAACGGCAGGCTTTCATAGTCGGGGTCGAACGCGGCGGCATCGTAGCGCGCACAGAAATCGATGGTCTGCTGGTACTGCGGGTGTGCGCTGAATTGCTCGCGCAGGTGCCGGTCCATGCCCAGGTGGTGGAAGAAGTAGTAGCCCTGGAAGATCCCGTGGTGTTCCACCATCCACAGGTTCTCCGGGCTGACGAAGGGCTTGAGGATCGCCGCGGCGATGTCCGGGTGGTTGTAGCTGCCCAGGGTGTCGCCGATGTCATGCAGCAGCGCACAGACCACGTACTCCTCGTCGCGGCCGTCACGCCATGCACGGCTGGCGGTCTGCAGCGAATGGCTGAGGCGGTCGATGGGGAAGCCGCCGAAGTCGCCGTCGAGCAGACGCAGGTGCGCCAGGATGCGGCGCGGCAGTTGGCTGGCATAGGCGCGAAAGTCATCGGCGATGATCGCCCAGTCCTGGGCGGTGCCATCGCGCATGTGGTTGAAACTGGCTTGCTGGTTCATTGCCTTTGGGCTACTCGAGGCGGGGACATGCCAACAGTGTTGGGCATGTCGGCGGGCCTGGCAGTGGCCGGCGGGGACGTGAACCTGGCCTTGCGGGCCGTTATTCAGAGGCTGAGCCGGCCCAGCAGAATGTCGCGAAACATGGCGAAGTCGCCGATCAGGCTGTACCAGGGATGGGTGAAGGTGGCCGGGCGGTTTTTCTCGAAGAAGAAGTGGCCGGCCCAGGCAAAACCGTAGCCGGCCAGAGGCACGGCGAGCAGCAGCAGCCACTTGCCGCTGGCGAGGGTGTAGGCGAGCAGGGCGATCACCAGGCTGGTACCGACGAAGTGCAGGCGGCGGCAGGTGGGGTTGCTGTGCTCGCCCAGGTAATAGGGATAGAACTCGGCAAAACTGCGGAACTGCGCTGTGCTGGTCATGGCTGTGCTCCCGAAGCTGCTGTTTGAAGACAGGATACACGGCGTGGAGCCTGAATCGAGTCTAGAGTCAGCTGATGCGCTGGCCAGTGACAATTGGCGCCAATTGAGTATCCTTTCGATTCACCGCAGGAGCGGTCAGCACAAGAAGCCTGTCATGAGTGAGAGAACCACTTCAGCCAGCTGGGCATCAGGGATCGTCAAGGCGCTTGAGCTGGAGGGGCTCGACTGCCCGGCCATGTTCAGGCAACTGGGACTGGATTTTGCCGCCCTCGAAGACCCCGATGCGCGTTTCCCCCAGGACGCCATGACCCGGCTGTGGCAACTGGCGGTCGAGCTGTCCGGCAATGAAGCCATCGGCCTGAACATGGCCCGGGTGGTGCGCCCGGCTTCGTTTCATGTGGTCGGTTATGCGCTGATGTCCAGCCGCACCCTGGCCGAAGGTTTCGAGCGCCTGGTGCGTTACCAGCGGATCATTGCCGAAAGCTCGGACCTGAGCTTTTGCCTCGGGCCGGAAGGCTATTCGCTGATCCTGACGGTGCATGGCGACCATCTGCCGCCCACCCGGCACAGCGCGGAAGCCTCGCTGGCGTGCGCCCTGGCGCTGTCGAGCTGGCTCAGCGGGCGGCCGATCCAGCTGCGGCGGGTGCTGATCCAGGGCCCGCAGCCGAAGAATATCGAGCCGTACAAGGTGGCGTTCCACGCACCACTGGTATTTGGCGCGGCCCATGATGCGCTGCTGTTCGAGCGCGCCGACATGGAGGCGCCATTGCCCACCGCCAACGAAGCCATGGCCATACTGCATGATCGTTTTGCCGGCGAGTACCTGGCGCGGTTCTCGGAGAGCCGGGTCACCCACCGCGTGCGCCAGGTGCTGTGCCGTATCCTGCCGCAAGGCGAGCCCAAGCGCGACACCGTGGCCCAGGCCCTGCACCTTTCGCAGCGCACCCTGCAGCGGCGCCTGCAGGACGAGGGCACCAGCTTCCAGACCCTGCTCGACGACACCCGCCGGGAACTGGCCGAGCAGTACCTCGCCCAGCCGGGTACCACCTTGCTGGAAACCGCCTACCTGCTGGGGTTTGCCGACCCGAGCAACTTCTATCGGGCGTTCCGCCGCTGGTTCGATGCCACCCCCAGCGAGTACCGCGCGCGCTTGACCCTCAGTGACGCCAGAACGCTGGCATGCACAACACCAGCACCGTGATGATCTCCAGCCGGCCCAGCAACATGCCGCCGGCCAGGATCCACTTGGCGGCATCCGGCAAGGTGGCGTAGTTGCCGGCCGGGCCGATCACCTCGCCCAGGCCTGGCCCGACCCCCGAGACGGTGCCCGCGGCGCCGGTCAGCGCGGTCATCCAGTCGACGCCCAGGAGCGACAGCAGCAGGGCGATGATGCAGATGGTGATGGCGAAGAAGAACGAGAAGGTCAGGATCGAACGCACGATCTCTTCGTCGAGACGGTGGCCGTTGTACTTCTGCTTGATCACCGCGCGCGGGTGGATCAGCTGGTTGAGGTTGGCCTTGAGCAGGATATAGGCCACCTGGAAACGGAAGATCTTGATGCCGCCTGCGGTCGAGCCCGAGCAGCCCCCGACGAAACCCAAATAGAAGAACAGCATCAGCGAGAAGTTGCCCCACAGACTGTAATCGCCCAGGGCGAAACCGGTAGTGGTGACCACCGAGGTGACGTTCAGCGCCACGTGGCGCAAGGCATCGAGCCAGTGCAGGTCGGTGGTGGCCCAGTACCAGGTGCCCAGCACCAGCCAGGTGGCCACCAGCATGCCGAGCAGGCCCTGGACCTGCTGGTCCTTGATCAGTGCCTTGCGGTGGCCGCGCAGAGTGGCCACGTAGAGGGTGAACGGCACGCTGCCGAGAATCATCACCACCACCGCAACCCAGTGCACCGCCGGAATGTCCCATTTGGCCAGCGACTGGTCGGAGGTGGAGAACCCGCCGGTGGAGATCGCCGACATGGCGTGGTTGATCGCATCGAACAGGCCCATGCCCGCCCACCAGAACGCCAGGCTGCCGAACACCGTGATGCCGACGTAGACCCCGACGATCGACTTGGCGACCATGTGCGAGCGCGGCATGACCTTCTCCGAGCGGTCGGACGACTCGGTCTGGAACAGGCGCATGCCACCAATGCGCAGCAGCGGAAGGATCGCCACCGCCATGCCGATAAAGCCGATACCACCCAGCCAGTGCAGCATCGAGCGCCACATCAGGATGCCGGGTGACATGCTGTCCAGCCCGCTGAGCACCGTGGCGCCGGTGGCGGTAATGCCCGACATGCTTTCGAAGAAGGCATCGGTGTAGCTGATGTGCTGGGTGAGCAAGAACGGCAGGGCGGCAAACACGCACACCACCAGCCAGCTGCTGACGGTCAGCAGGTACATGTCGCGCGGGCGCAGGTGCACGTGTTCAGGGCGGCCGGGCACCACCAGGCCGAGGCCGGCGACGAAGGTGATCAGGCTCGACCAGAGGAACGACGGCATGTCGCCGGTGCGTTCGAAGACCACCAGGGTCGCCATGGGCACCACCATGCTCACCGCCAGGGTGATCAGGAAGATGCCGATGATGAAACCAATGATCCTTAAGGTCGGCAACGCCATGTGATCTGCCCTGACTCGCAACGGAAAGGGCGCCATTTTAAGCCGCAAGTTGCAAGCTGCAAGCTTCAAGTGCGAACGGGGCGGTATCGCGGCTGCTTTTTCTTGCGGCTTGCAGCTTGAAGCTTGCAGCTTGAGAATGGCGGCACTTTCAACTTGCCAGGAGGGAAGCCGATGGAGGCTCTCGACGCATTGCTCAACCGTGTTTCCGTGCCACGCCTGACGGAGCCCGCGCCCAACGCCGCGCAGCGCGAGGCGCTGTTCCAGGCGGCGCTGCGTGCGCCGGACCATGGCCAGCTGCGGCCTTGGCGCTTCCTGACCATCGAAGGGCAGGGCCGCGATAAGCTCGGCGAGCTGTTCGCCGAAGCGGTACAGGCCAAGGGTGATGCCACCCAGGCTGCCTTGGACAAGGCCCGGGCCATGCCACTGCGAGCGCCGCTGCTGATCGTGGTGATCGCCAAACTGCAGGATCACTTCAAGGTGCCGAAGATCGAGCAGCGCCTGGCCGCCGGTTGTGCGGCCCACGGGATCCTGATCGCGGCGCATGCCCAGGGCATCGGCGCGGTATGGCGCACCGGCGACATGGCCTTCGATGCCCATGTGCACAAGGGCCTTGGGCTGGCCGAGAACGAAGAGCTGATCGGCTACCTGTATGTCGGCACGCCAATGGCCGAGCCACGCACCGCACCGATCCTGGAAACCGCCGAGTACGTCAGCGCCTGGGGCGAGTGATGTGGCGGGGCCGCTTTGGGGCCTTTTCGCCGGCATGCCGGCTCCCACTGGGTTTGCGCGTGGGTTGGGTTGAGGGGGCGGGTGTGGGTGCCGGCTTGCCGGCGAAAGGGCTGCGCAGCAGCCCCAGAATCTGTCAGCCAGCGCTGACTTCACAGGGCAACACCAGCGTCGCCACAAACCCACCCTGCGGATGATTCGCCAGCGTCAGGCTGCCGCCATGGCGCTCCGCCGCCTTGCGCGCGATCGCCAGCCCCAACCCATGCCCTGGTGCCTCCTGGCCCGGTGCGCGGTAGAACGGCTCGCCCAACTGCGCCAGATGTTCCTCTGCCACCCCCGGCCCATGGTCACGCACGCTCAGGACAATGCGCTCCTGTTCACGGTGGGCATCAATTTCGATCGGTTGCCCCAGCGGGTTGAAGCGCAGGGCATTGCGCAGCAGGTTGTCCACCGCCCGTTCGATCAAGGTCGGCCAGCCTTGCAGGGTCAGCCCCGGCTGCATCTGCAGGCGCACTTCCTGATCTGGCGCCGCCAACTGGGCGTCTTTACGCACGCCACCCAGCACGGCATTGAGGTCCACGGGCTCGGCATGCGCCTGCTCGGCATCGACCCGGGCCAGCACCAGAATTTCACTGATCAGGTCTTCCAGGCGGTCGCACTCACGGGTCAGCCGTGGCCATAGGGCCTGGCGCTGTTCGGGCCCGGCGCGTTCTGCCAGGGCCAGGGCGACACGCAGGCGCGCCAAGGGCGAGCGCAATTCGTGGGACACATCGCGTAGCAACTGGCGCTGGCTGCCGATCAGGCTTTGCAGGCGCGCGCCCATCTTGTTGAAGTCGTTGGCCAGCACGCCGAACTCGTCGCGGCGCACGGCCAGGCGCGCCAGGCTGTTCTGCTGGTAGCTGGTCTGCCCCAGGTCATGCACCGCGCCGCGCAGGCGGCTCAGCGGGCGGGTGATCGACAGGGTCACCAGCAGGCTGAACAGGGTCAGCACCACCAGCGCGATGCCCAGCGCGCTGAGCGGCCAGATCAGGCTTTCGCGGTGCCAGGCGGCCAGTTCCGGGTGGGGGATACGGTAGATCAGCAGGTAGGTTTCGCCGCTGGTGGGGCTGGTGTATTCCTCGGTCAGGCGACGCCAGGGCAGGCGGCGTTCGTCGTTGTGCTGGCGCGCCTCGAACGCGGCAGCGCGGCGCGGGAAGGTGCCGGGAACCACGGCATCGCCACTGTCGTCGAGCACCTGCACGTCGATCTTGTAGCGTTGCTTGCGCCGTTCAAGGAAGCGTTGCGACGACTCCAGGCCTTCCTGTTCGTAATGCTGCACCCAGCGGCTGGCCAGGGTGTTCAGGCCGGGGTGACGGCTGAGGATCCAGGTGTCCTGGTTGAGCATGTGGCCCAGCAGGATCGACAGGCCGGCGACCAGGGCGATGGCCAGCCAGAAGCTGGCCAGGATGCGCCAGAACAGTGAACGCAAGACGAGCACCTCCGCGAAATGGCAAAAGCCCGGCCCGCTGCTGAGCGGGCCGGGCATTGGGGGGACAGCTTACTGGGCCTTGCTGCCTTTTTCAGCCTTCCAGGCCTGGAACTCCTGCCACTCGGCCTTGCGCGCGGCGCGTTCCTTTTGCAGTTCGTCGAACTTCTTCTGCTGGTCTGGCTTGAGCAGGGCGCGGATCTGGCCTTCGGTCTTGTCGTGGCTGGCCTTGATTTCGTCCTTCATGGCCTTCTGCTCGGCTGCCGGCAGCTTGTTCATGTAGCGCTCGGTGATGTCGCGGCGTTGTTGCATCTGCTCGCCCATCAGCTTGCCGATCTGCTGGCGCTGGTCGCGGCTCAGGTCCAGCTGGGCGAAAGGCGCGTCACCGCGATGATGCGGGCCGTCGTGGCGCGGGCCGCCTTCAGGCATGGCCATGGCTACAGTCGGCAGGGCGGCGGCGAACATCAGGGCGATAAGGGTCTTGCGCATGGTGTCTCTCCTTTCAGGGGCCGGTGGTTACCGGATGTGCCCAGTCTAGGGAGATCAAGGTCAAGGGCGGTCAGGCGAGGGTAAAGGGAGGGTAAAGAGCTGCAAGCTTCAAGCTGCAAGCTTCAAGTAAAAGCGGGGGTGATGCTCGATTTGCTGTTTCTTGAAACTTGAGGCTTGAAGCTTGTAGCTGCCTTCAAAGGCTGTAGTAGTAGCCTCGGCTGCGCAACGCGACGATGCGTGGGCGGCCGTCGGCGTGCGGGCCGATCTTCTTGCGCAGGTTGCTGACATGCATGTCCAGGCTGCGGTCGTAGAGGGTGAGCTTGCGGCCCAGGCCGATCTGCGCCAGCTCCTGCTTGTCCAGCGGTTCACCGGGCTGGCGCAGCAAGGCTTCGAGGATGCGGCTCTCGGACAGGGTAAGGGTCATCTCGCGCTGGTCGATACTGACCACGCCGCGTACCGGGCTGAAGACCATGTCGCCGACCTCGATCTGCGAGGTGGGCGCGCTGGGGTGGCTGCGGCGCAGCACTGCGCGCAGGCGAGCGGTGAGCTCGCGGGGGTCGCAGGGTTTGGCCAGGTAGTCGTCGGCGCCGAGCTCCAGGCCAAGGATACGGTCCAGCGGCTCGCCACGGGCCGAGAGCATCAGCACCGGCAGGTCGGCGTGTTCGCTGCGCAGCTGCTTGAGCAGTTCCAGGCCGCTGCCGTCGGGCAGCATCACATCCAGTACCACCGCTGCCGGCGCGTGGGCGGCCAGGGCCTGGCGCGCACTCGAGCCATCGTGGCAGGCGCGCACCTCAAAGCCTTCCTGGGTCAGCCAGCTGCCAAGCAGCTCACACAGCTCCTGGTCATCATCAATCAGTAACAGCTCGCTCATGTCTCACTCAATTCAACCATTGCCGGCGTCGTCTGTGACCGCCGCTGGCTAAGATACCGCAGACTACCGACAACAGTGCAACGGCCGAACCGATCAGGAACCATTGTTGCTGGTCTGTGAGCAGGCGTTGCACCGGATTGGCCCCGGCCTGCAGCTCCTTGATGGCCAGCTTCAGGCGCTGGTTGTCCTGGCGCAGGCGGCTCAGCTGGGCGCTCTCGCGTTCGCTGTCCTGGCTCTGCATTTGCTGGGCCAGCAGGGTGCGTTGTTTCTCGCTCTCTTCCAGGCGCTGCTGCAGTTCGGTGATTCGCGCCCCGGCTTCCAGCGACAACGGCTGTTCGGCCGCGGCGAAAGGGGACAGCAGCAACAGGCAAAGCAGCACGGACATCGGACCTTGACGCATTGGGACTCCTGATTCTTGTCGGTTCAGGAGGTTGTCGGCCGGTCGTCGCAATTTATGAATAGTGCAGTGCGGGGGGGAGCTGGGAGCAGCTGCGTGGGAGCGGGCTTGCCCCGCGATAGCGATAGCTTGGACTGGCGCAATCGCGGGGCAAGCCCGCTCCCACGAAGCTGCCCCCACAACAACTACTCTTACGGCAGGACTTGCTTGAACGGCTTGACCACGACCTTGTCGTAGACACCTGCAGCGATGTACGGGTCGGCGTCGGCCCAGGCCTGGGCGGCGGCCAGTGATTCGAACTCGGCGACGATCAGGCTGCCGCTGAAGCCGGCGGCGCCCGGGTCGTTGCTGTCGATGGCCGGGTGCGGGCCGGCCAGCACCACGCGGCCTTCGGCCTTGAGCTGTTGCAGGCGCTCGATGTGGGCAGGGCGGGCGGCCAGGCGTTTTTCCAGGGAGTTCGCGACGTCGCTGGCGATGATGGCGTAGAGCATGTCAGTCCTTGGGTTTGGAAGTGGAGGGGTCGGTGTCGTGCAGGTGACGCGAGAGGTATACACCCTGCGCCACCAGGAAGATCACGGTCATGCCCAGGCTGCCGAACACCTTGAAGTCGACCCAGAAGGCCTGGAAGGTGAAGGCGACGAACAGGTTGGCGGCGCCGCAGACCAGGAAGAAGACGATCCATGCCAGGTTCAGGCGGGTCCAGACTGTTTCTGGAAGTGTCAGGGCGTGGCCCATGATGCGTTTGATCAGCACCCGGTCACCGATGAAGTGGCTGCCGGCGAAGGCCAGGGCAAACAGCCAGTTGACCACCGGTGCTTTCCATTTGAGGAAGGTTTCGCTGTGGAAGGCCAAGGTCAGGCCACCGAACACCAGGCAGGCGACCAGGGTCAGCAACTGGCCTTTTTCGAGCTTGCGGTGGCGCAGGAACAGCGCGCCGTAAACCACCAGCGAGCTGAGGATAAGCATCGCCGTGGCGCTGTAGATACCGCCGAATTCAAAGCTGTGGCCGGCGAATTCGAGTGGGCGCGGGTCCAGTTTGTAGACGATGAAGAACAGCAGCAGCGGGATGAAATCGATGAATTGTTTCACAGTGGCAGCCAGAAGCGGGATGTGACGGCATAATAACAAACATCGATTCCGGCGAAAGCGCTCCACCATGAATGTTGATCTGCACTGTCACAGCACGGCCTCCGACGGCGCCCTGTCGCCCACGGCACTGGTCGCCCGGGCCCATGAGCATGGGGTGCGGACCTTGTCGCTCACCGATCACGACACTCTCGAGGGCCTGCCCGAGGCCCGCCAGGCCTGCCTCGACAACGGCATGCACTGGGTCAGTGGCGTCGAGTTGTCATGCACCTGGGGCGGCGCGACCATCCATGTGCTGGGTTACGACTTCCCCCTCGATGCTCCGCCGTTGCTCGAAGCCATCGAAAACCTCCACCGTGGCCGCTGGCTGCGGGCTGAAGAGATCGATCGCAAGCTGGCCGCCAAAGGCATGCCCGGTGCGCTCGAAGGTGCGCGGGCGGTGCAGCAGGAGCTGGGCGACAGCGGCAACGCCCCGGCACGCCCGCATTTCGCCGAGTTCATGGTGCGCGCAGGCTTCGTCAAGGACCGCGGCGAAGCGTTTCGCAAGTGGCTGGGCGCCGGCAAGCTGGGTGACGTCAAATTGCACTGGCCGACACTCGAGGAAACCGTCGCCACGCTGCGCCAGTCCAATGCGTGGGTGAGCCTGGCTCATCCCATGCACTACGAACTGACCCGCAGCAAGCGCAGACGGCTGATTGCCGACTATATTCAGGCAGGTGGGCAGGCACTGGAAGTGGTCAATGGGATGATGCCGCCCGAGCAGGTGGGGACGATGTCCATCCTCACCCGTGAGTTCGGCCTGCTGGCAAGCGCTGGCAGTGATTTCCACGGCCCTGGCACCTGGGGCGAGATCGGTGCCTACCGGCCATTGCCTGAGGACCTGCCACCCCTGTGGCGCCGATTCCGACATGAACAGCCTATGGCGGTATGAACAGGACGACTTCGTGAGCCAATTTTTCCAGATTCATGCGGAAAACCCGCAGGCGCGGCTGATCAAGCAGGCCGTCGAAATCATCCGCAAGGGTGGTGTGGTGGTCTATCCCACCGATTCGGCTTATGCGCTGGGCTGCCAGATCGGCGACAAGAACGCCATCGAGCGTGTCCGCCGCCTGCGTCAGCTGGACAAGAACCACAACTTCACCCTGCTGTGTTGCGACCTGTCGCAGATGGGCACCTTCGCCAAGATCGACACGGCGACGTTCCGCCTGCTCAAGGCCCATGTTCCAGGCCCTTACACCTTCATCCTTAACGCCACCCGCGAAGTGCCACGCCTGCTGCTGCACGAAAAGCGCCGTACCATCGGCCTGCGCGTGCCGTCCAACCCGATCGTCCTGGCGCTGCTTGAAGAGCTCGGCGAGCCTTTGATGAGCGTGAGCCTGATCCTGCCGGGCGATGAAGACCCCATGACCGATCCGTACGAGATTCGCCAGCGCCTGGAGCACCATGTCGACCTGATCGTCGACGGTGGCTTTGGCGATTTGAAGGCGTCCACGGTGATCGACCTGACCGGCGATGAACCCGAGCTGATCCGCGAAGGGTGCGGTGACCCTGCGCCGTTCCTGGCCAGCGCGTGAGCCAGGTGGAAGCGCCCGAGGCGCCGGCCAGCGAGGCCGAGACGCCTTTCCAGCTGCAGTTGGCCCTGGTCTACGGCGAAGCCCTGACCGAAATGCCGGTCGATCTGTACATCCCGCCAGACGCCCTGGAGGTCTTCCTCGAAGCCTTCGAGGGCCCGCTGGACCTGCTGCTGTACCTGATTCGCAAGCAGAACGTCGACATCCTCGATATCCCGGTGGCAGAAATCACCCGCCAGTACATGAGCTATGTCGAGCTGATGAAGAACGTGCGCCTGGAGCTGGCCGCCGAGTACCTGGTGATGGCTGCGATGCTCGCCGAGATCAAGTCGCGCATGCTGCTGCCGCGTTCCGCCGAGGTGGAGGAGGACGAGGGCGACCCGCGCGCCGAGCTGATCCGCCGCCTGCAGGAGTACGAGCGCTTCAAGGCCGCCGCCGAGGGCATCGACACCTTGCCACGGGTTGGCCGCGAGGTAGTGGTGCCGCAG
The DNA here is from genome assembly GCF_039673365.1 of Pseudomonas sp. TWI923. Classification (NCBI taxonomy): domain Bacteria; kingdom Pseudomonadati; phylum Pseudomonadota; class Gammaproteobacteria; order Pseudomonadales; family Pseudomonadaceae; genus Pseudomonas; species Pseudomonas sp. TWI923. The sequence continues at coordinate 56,280 of NZ_JBDJLM010000026.1, forward strand.
CTGGATGCGCCCCAGGCCAAGGTGCGCAAGCTGTTGCCCGATGTCGCCCTGGAAGAGATCCTGTTGTCCATGGCCGAGGTCATGCGCCGCAATGACCTGTTCGAAAGCCACCAGATCACCCGCGAGGCCCTGTCTACCCGCGAGCGCATGAGCCAGGTGCTCGAACGCCTCAAGGGAGGCGAGTTCGTGCCCTTCGTCGAGCTGTTCAGCGCCGAGGAAGGCAAGCTCGGGGTGGTGGTGACCTTCATGGCGATTCTTGAGCTGGTGAAGGAATCGCTGATCGAACTGGTGCAAAATGAGGCTTTCGCCCCGATCCACGTCCGCGCCCGGGCAGAGTGACCTGACAACCCCATGAACCTGAACGAACCCCGTGAACTCGCGTCGCTGATCGAGGCTTTCCTGCTCGCCTCGGGCAAGCCGCAATCCCTCGAGCGCCTGTACGAACTGTTCGAAGAAGCCGAGCGCCCGGCGCCGGCCATCTTCAAGAAAGCCCTGGAGGTGCTTGGCAAGTCTTGCAATGGCCGCGCCTTCGAGCTCAAGGAGGTGGCCACCGGTTACCGCCTGCAGATCCGCGAAAGCTATGCGCCCTGGGTCGGCCGCCTGTGGGAAGAACGCCCGCAGCGCTATTCCCGCGCCTTGCTTGAAACCATTGCGCTGATCGCCTATCGCCAACCCATTACCCGCGGCGAGATCGAGGATGTGCGGGGGGTGGCGGTGAACAGCAACATCATCAAGACCCTGATGGAGCGTGAGTGGATCCGTATCGTCGGTTACCGCGAGGTGCCCGGGCGGCCAGCCATGTTCGCCACCACCAAGGCATTCCTCGATCACTTCAACCTCAAGAGCCTCGATCAGCTCCCGGCGCTGGCCGAGCTGCGTGAGCTGGAGCCAGAGGCGCCACTCGACGACCCGGACGAAGCGCCGGTGCCCGCGCACTTGCAGGCCTTGGCCGATGCCAGCCTGGGCGAGGAGGGTGAAGCGCCAGCGCCGAAGGATGAAACCAGCTTCCGCTCGCTGCTGGTGGAGCTGGATGCGATGGAAGAGGGGCTCAAGACTGATTTCGATGATTTGCGCGAAGAGCCTGAAGCGCAAGCCAAGCTGGAACCCTGATGGCCATGTGTCTGCTGCGCCGGCCTCTTCGCGGGTAAATCGCAGCGGCGAACCGCCGCTCCCACAGGATTACTGCTGAACCTGTGGGAGCGGGTTTACCCGCGAAAGGGTTGCAGTGCCATCTGGCAGAAAGCCTACCCCGGCCTCAAAAAACAGCCTACCCTCCAGTGCGTTCCCGCGCCGAACCGCGTATGATGCGCGCCCCTTTGGCGCATCCGTCGCCAAAAAACGCTTTCACTAATACACCGGGAGGTGCCCAGATGAGTGAGCAAGACCTGCAGGACCAACAACCCACCCCTCCGTCCGGCGAAAAGCTGCAGAAAGTGCTGGCGCGCATTGGCGTGGGCTCGCGTCGTGACGTCGAGGCCTGGATCAGCCAGGGCCGTATCAAGGTCAACGGTGTCGAGGCCACCCTGGGCCTTCGCGTCGACCTGCACGACGCCATCACCGTTGACGGCAAGCTGATCAAGCGCGTCGAGGCCGCCGAGGCGACCCGCCGCGTGATCATGTACAACAAGCCCGACGGCGAAATCTGCACCCGTGACGACCCGGAAGGCCGCCCGACCGTGTTCGACCGCCTGCCGCGTCCGAAAGAGGGCCGCTGGATCAACATCGGCCGCCTGGACATCAACACCACCGGCCTGCTGCTGTTCACCACCGACGGTGAACTGGCCAACCGCCTGATGCACCCGTCTTACGAGATGGACCGCGAGTACGCTGTGCGCGTGCGCGGTGAGGTCGACGACGACATGGTCGAGCGCCTCAAGGCTGGCGTGATGCTCGAGGACGGCCCGGCCAAGTTCACCGACATCCAGAAGGCTCCGGGTGGCGAAGGCTTCAACCATTGGTACCACTGCGTGGTGATGGAAGGCCGCAACCGTGAAGTGCGTCGCCTGTGGGAGTCGCAAGGCGTGGTGGTCAGCCGCCTGAAGCGCGTGCGTTTCGGCCCGGTGTTCCTCAACTCCGACCTGCCGATGGGCCGCTGGCGCGAAATGAGCCAGGGCGAGATCGATATCCTGGCCGCTGAAGTGGGCCTGCAACCGGTGGCACTGCCAACGCTGAACCTCAAGGCCAAGGACAAGATGGAGCGCATGCAGCGCAAGTCGACCCGTCCAATGGGCCGTGGCGAGCGTGTGCGCACCCTGCGACCGGCCGGCGAAGGTCAGACCGAGCGTCCGGCGCGTGCGCCGCGTGAAGAGGCTGCGCCGCGCAAAGGCAGCCGTGGCAGCGCGGTGGCCGAGCGTCCGAGCGACATGCGCAAGCGTCCCGCCCGCCCGGACGGTGACAAGCCGGCCGGCCGTGGTCGCGGCAAGCCGCGTGGCTGATCGACCCGTGTAGCGAAAGAGCCAGCCTTCGGGCTGGCTTTTTTGTGCCCGGCGAATTGACGCGGTCCCTGTAGGAGCGGCCTTGTGTCGCGAAAGGGTCGCGCAGCGGCCCCGGCAATATCAGCTTGATGCCCACAACTTGGGGGCGCTTCGCACCCCTTTCGCGACACAAGGCCGCTCCTACAGAGGCAAGGCCAGGCACGTGGCCGCAAGATAGCGGCAAATATCTGATCTCAAAGAAATTTTCCTCGCAAGTGGAAAGTTTTTAGACCGCTTCGTAAAGATTTTTTTACAAATCACGGCAAAATTCCCGGTCAAACTCGATTTTTCCTGTCTCTGTAAACAGAACTTGCCGCGCCCGCCATCCCAGGGCCTTCCAGCCTCGATCCGCCCCCTTGTCCAAACCCTGCCCACACGTTGATATAGCGCCATTGCCGTGTGCAACGCCTGGCCAAAGAGCCCGGTAACAGAACAACAAATGGAGGCGCCATGTACGCCGATCACTCCGCCTTTTCAGGCCTTCGCCCCAGGACCGCTGCGTTTTTTCCACAGGAAACGATGCAACGCGTTGACGCCTGCGCGTTTGCAGGGGTATACAATGCGCCGCGTTTTACCTGTGACCCCCTTGCGTACCGCGCACTCTTGCTGACACCCGGTTGATTTGCCCTGGGCCCCAGTGCCCACCGCGACAGACCCGTCCAAGAACCCAAGGTAACCACCTTGCCCATTCCGCTGCGCCACGAGCGCGGTGGGTCCGATTCCGTCACAGATAAAAACAAGCAGGTGACTTCGTTCATGAGTGGACATAACTCACAGTCTGGCGAACTCAAGCGTGGCTTGAAGAACCGCCATATCCAGCTGATCGCCCTGGGCGGCGCCATCGGCACCGGATTGTTCCTCGGCTCGGCCGGCGTGATGAAATCCGCGGGTCCGTCGATGATCCTCGGCTACGCCATCTGCGGCTTCATTGCCTTCATGATCATGCGCCAACTGGGCGAGATGATCGTCGAGGAGCCGGTGGCCGGCTCCTTCAGCCACTTCGCGCACAAGTACTGGGGCGGTTTCGCCGGCTTCCTGTCGGGCTGGAACTGCTGGGTGCTGTACATCCTGGTCGGCATGTCGGAACTGTCGGCGGTGGGCAAGTACGTCCATTACTGGTGGCCGGAGATCCCGACCTGGGTCACCGCGGCAGGCTTCTTCCTGCTGATCAACGCCATCAACCTGATGAACGTGAAGTTCTTCGGCGAGGCCGAGTTCTGGTTCGCCATCATCAAGGTGGCCGCCATCGTCGGCATGATCGGCCTGGGTGCCTACCTGCTGACCAGCGGTAGCGGTGGCCCTGAGGCTACGGTCACCAACCTGTGGGCCCATGGCGGCTTCTTCCCCAATGGAGTCAGCGGCCTGGTGATGGCCCTGGCGTTCATCATGTTCTCCTTCGGTGGCCTGGAAATGCTCGGCTTCACCGCTGCCGAGGCCGACAAGCCGAAGACCGTGATCCCCAAGGCGATCAACCAGGTCATCTACCGCATCCTGATCTTCTATGTCGGTGCGCTGGTTGTACTGCTGTCGCTGACGCCGTGGGACACCCTGGTCGCCAGCATCGACGCCTCCGGTGGCAGCTATGGCAGCAGCCCGTTCGTCCAGGTGTTCTCGCTGCTGGGCAGTGACGTGGCCGCGCATCTGCTGAACTTCGTGGTCCTGACCGCGGCACTGTCGGTCTACAACAGCGGCACTTACTGCAACGCCCGTATGCTGCTGGGCATGGCCGAGCAGGGCGATGCCCCGGCGGCCCTGGCCAAGGTGGACAAGCGCGGTGTGCCGGTGCGTTCGATCCTGGTTTCGGCGGCCGTGACCCTGATCGCGGTGCTGCTCAACTACCTGATGCCGCAGAATGCCCTGGAGCTGCTGATGTCGCTGGTGGTGGCGACCCTGGTGATCAACTGGGCGATGATCAGCTACTCGCACCTGAAGTTCCGCCAGCACCTCGACCGTACCGGCCAGAAGCCGCTGTTCAAGGCGCTGTGGTACCCCTATGGCAACTATGTGGTGCTGGCGTTTGTGGTGCTGATCCTGGGCATCATGCTGCAGATCCCGGGCATCCAGGTGTCGGTGTACGCGATGCCGGTATGGCTGGTGGTGATGTATGTGGCCTATATGCTCAAGAGCAAGCGTGGGTCCCAGGCCAACGGTGCGGCTGGCACTGTTGCCAAGTAAGCGCTGAGGTGGCTTGAAACAAACCCGATGCCGGGCGACTGGCATCGGGTTTTTTCTTGCCTGTGCCGGCCTCATCGCTTGTAGGAGCGGCCTTGTGTCGCGAAAGGGGCGCGAAGCGGCCCCAGGATCTGAGTGACACTTCAAGACCGCCGGGGCCGCTATGCGGCCCTTTCGCGACACAAGGCCGCTCCTACAGGGCGTGATGTAAGTACAGGTAAATCAGATCTGTTCGAGCAGCCAGCTGCGAAACGCTCTGAGTGAAGGCAGCGCCTCATTCCTCGGTGGATAGATCAGGTAGTAACTGCGCTGGCTGGCAAATGCCTCTCCAGGGCTGAACAGCTCTCCATTGGCCAGCTCTTCCTGCACCAGAATGCGTGGCACCAGGCCGATGCCGATGCCGGCGCGCACCGCCTGGATCAGGTGCGAGGTCAGCTCGAAGCTAGGCCCCAGGCGCATCGCGCGGTGGGGCAGGGCGTGATGGGAGAACCATTCGCCCCAGGCATGTGGATTGTTGGCGACATTCAACAGCACTTGCCCGCTGATACGCGTCGGGCTCCAGTCGGCCTCGTCGCCGGCGGCCTCCGGCGGCAGGATCACCACCAGTTCCTCGGCATGCAGGCGATGGCAGATCAGCCCCGGCAGGTCGTGGCTGGCCACGCCGATGGCCGCGTCGATCTCACTGGTGTCGAAATTGATCGCTTCGATACGTGAATGAATATGCACCAGCATCCCCGGGTGGGCGCTGTAGAACGCATGCAGGCGTGGCAGCAGCCATTTCGAGCCGAAGGTCGGCAGGGTGGCCAGGCGCAGGGTGCCGACCCCGGACTGATAGGCCAGGGCCTGCAAGGTCGCGCTGCGGATACGCCCCAGCGCCTCGCTCAGCTCGCGCTGGTACAGCCGGCCAACGTCGGTCAGCTGCACCTGGCGGCCCTCGCGGCGGAACAGGGTAAGCCCCAACTGCTGCTCCAGTGCCTGCACCTGGCGACTCACCGCGCTTTGCGTAAGCGAAAGCTCCGCGGCGGCGCGGGTGTAGCTTTCATGTCGGGCGGCGGCCTCGAATGCCAGCAGCAGCGACATCGAAGGGGTGAGGTGGCGGTAATTCATTCATAAAGCTCATTGATAGCGGCAGGAATATCCGTTTGCCCCTGGCGCGAAACTACAGGAACATTGGCACATTCGTCATCCGCTTGAGATCCATTCATGCCGGATGAACAGGAAACGCCCATTTTCTTCGTGGGAGCGGCGCACCGCCGCTGCCACGATTACAACTGCGCCGCGCCTGAAACCGTGAACAAGCCCATATCAAGAGGCCATCCAACGATGATCGCCCAGCTGCTGCCCCGTGCGCCCGCCGCCGACTACCCTGAATTCCTCGAAGCCCTGAAAAACAGCGGCTTCCGTGGCCAGATCAGCGCCGACTACGGCACCCGTACCGTGCTGGCCACCGACAACTCGATCTACCAGCGCCTGCCCCAGGCGGCGGTGTTCCCGCTGGACGCGGACGATGTGGCGCGGGTCGCCACGCTGATGGCCGAACCGCGCTTTCATGGCATCAAGCTCACCCCGCGCGGTGGCGGTACCGGCACCAACGGCCAGTCGCTGACCGACGGTATCGTCGTCGACCTGTCGCGGCACATGAACAAGATCCTCGAAATCAACGTCGAGGAGCGCTGGGTGCGGGTGCAGGCCGGCACCGTCAAGGACCAGCTCAACGCGGCGCTCAAGCCCCACGGGCTGTTCTTCGCCCCCGAGCTGTCCACCTCCAACCGCGCCACCGTGGGCGGCATGATCAACACCGATGCCAGTGGCCAGGGTAGCTGCACCTACGGCAAGACCCGCGACCACGTGCTCGAACTGCACAGCGTGCTGCTCGGTGGCGAGCGCCTGCACAGCCTGCCGATCGACGACGCCGCGCTGGAGCAAGCCTGCGCGGCGCCCGGCCGGGTGGGCGAGGTGTACCGCATGGCCCGCGAGATCCAGGAAACCCAGGGCGAGCTGATCGAAAGCACCTTCCCCAAGCTCAACCGCTGCCTGACCGGCTACGATCTGGCGCACCTGCGCGACGAGCAGGGCCGCTTCAACCTCAATAGCGTGCTGTGCGGCGCCGAGGGCTCGCTGGGCTATGTGGTCGAAGCCAAGCTCAATGTGCTGCCGATCCCCAAGTACGCCGTGCTGGTCAACGTGCGCTACACCAGCTTCATGGACGCCCTGCGCGACGCCAATGCGCTGATGGCGCACAAGCCGCTGTCGATCGAGACCGTCGACTCCAAGGTGCTGATGCTGGCGATGAAGGACATCGTCTGGCACAGCGTCGCCGAATACTTCCCGGCCGACCCCGAGCGCCCGACCCTGGGCATCAACCTGGTGGAGTTCTGCGGTGACGAGCCGGACGAGGTCAATGCCCGGGTCCAGGCCTTCGTCGCGCACCTGCAGGCCGACAAGGGTGTCGAGCGCCTGGGCCACACCCTGGCCGAAGGCGCCGAGGCGGTGACCCGCGTCTATGTCATGCGCAAGCGCTCGGTGGGGCTGTTGGGCAACGTCGAAGGCGAAGTGCGCCCGCAGCCGTTCGTCGAGGACACGGCCGTGCCCCCGGAGCAGTTGGCCGATTACATTGCCGACTTCCGCGCGCTGCTGGATGGCTATGGCCTGGCCTACGGCATGTTCGGCCATGTCGATGCCGGCGTGCTGCACGTGCGCCCGGCGCTGGACATGAAAGACCCGGCCCAGGCCGCGCTGGTCAAGCCGATCTCCGATGCCGTGGCGGCACTGACCAAAAGCTATGGCGGCCTGCTGTGGGGCGAGCACGGCAAGGGCCTGCGCTCGGAGTACGTGCCGGAGTATTTCGGCGAGCTGTACCCGGCCTTGCAGCGCCTGAAGGGCGCGTTCGACCCGCACAACCAGCTCAACCCGGGCAAGATCTGCACCCCGCCGGACAGCGCCGAAGGCCTGACCCCGGTGGATGGCGTGACCCTGCGCGGCGACCTCGACCGGACCATCGACGAGCGCGTCTGGCAGAGCTTCGGCAGCGCCGTGCACTGCAACGGCAACGGTGCCTGCTACAACTACGACCCCAACGACGCCATGTGCCCGTCGTGGAAGGCCACTCGCGAACGCCAGCACTCGCCCAAGGGCCGCGCTTCGTTGATCCGCGAATGGCTGCGCCTGCAGGGCGAGGCCAACATCGACGTGCTGGCCGCCGCCCAGCGCAAGGCCTCCTGGCTCAAGGGGCTGCCAGCGCGGCTGCGTAACCGCCGTGCGCAACAGCAGGGCCAGCAGGACTTCTCCCACGAGGTGTACGACGCCATGGCCGGCTGCCTGGCGTGCAAGTCCTGCGCGGGGCAGTGCCCGATCAAGGTCAACGTGCCGGACTTCCGCTCGCGCTTCCTCGAGCTGTACCACGGCCGCTATCAGCGCCCGCTGCGCGATTACCTGATCGGCTCGCTGGAGTTCAGCATTCCTTATCTGGCCCACGCTCCTGGCCTGTACAACGCGGTGATGGGCTCGAAGTGGGTGAGCAAGCTGCTGGCGGACCAGGTCGGCATGGTCGACAGCCCGCTGATCAGCCGCTTCAACTTCCAGTCCACCCTGACCCGCTGCCGCGTGCAGGTGGCCAGTGTGCCGGCCCTGCGCGAGCTGACCCCGGCCCAGCGCGAGCGCAGCATCGTGCTGGTGCAGGATGCCTTTACCCGTTACTTCGAGACGCCGCTGCTGGCCTCGTTCATCGAGTTGGCCCATCGCCTGGGGCACAAGGTGTTCCTGGCACCGTACAGTGCCAACGGCAAGCCCCTGCACGTGCAGGGCTTCCTCGGCGCCTTCGCCAAGGCGGCCATCCGCAACGGCACTCAGCTCAAGGCCCTGGCCGACTGCGGTGTGCCGCTGGTGGGGCTGGACCCGGCGATGACCCTGGTGTATCGCCAGGAGTACCAGAAGGTCGACGGCCTGGAGGGCTGCCCGCAAGTGCTGCTGCCGCAGGAATGGCTGATGGACGTGCTGCCCGAGCAGGCGCCGGCCAAGGCTGGCAGCTTCCGCCTGATGGCCCACTGCACCGAGAAGACCAATGTGCCGGCCAGCACCAAGCAGTGGGAGCAGGTGTTCGCGCGGATGGGCCTGAAGCTGGTCACCGAGGCCACGGGGTGCTGTGGCATGTCGGGGACCTATGGGCATGAGGCGCGCAACCAGCAAACCTCGAAGACCATCTTCGAGCAGTCCTGGGCGACCAAGCTGGACAAGGACGGCGAGGCGCTGGCGACCGGTTATTCGTGCCGCAGCCAGGTCAAGCGCATGACCGAGAAGCAGTTGCGCCATCCGCTGGAGGTGGTGCTGCAGTTCGCGCAGCGCTGATCGGCGGTAATCCTGCACCGGCCTCTTCGCGGGTAAACCCGCTCCCACAGGAATTCGCTTTTCTCAAGAAAGGCGCAGTCCCTGTGGGAG
>NZ_JBDJLM010000027.1:0-64657 GCF_039673365.1 Pseudomonas sp. TWI923
GGTTTACCCGCGAATGCGATGTTGCATCAACTACCGCATTCGCGGGTAAACCCGCTCCCACAGGGAGAGGCGTCAAGGTTCAATGACGGCGTTCGACGATATAGCGGGCCAGCGCCCGCAGCGGCTCGGCGCTGTCGCCGAAGCCGGCGAGGGCGCCCAGCGCCTGGTCGCGCAGTTCCAGGGCATAGGCCTTGGCGGCGTCCAGCCCGAGCAGCGCCGGGTAGGTCGGTTTGTCGCGGGCGATGTCGGCGCCCTGGCGTTTGCCCAGGGTGGCGGTGTCGCTCTCCACATCGAGGATGTCGTCCTGCACCTGGAAGGCCAGGCCGATGGCCTGTGCATAAGTCTGCAGGGCGTCGAGCTGGGCCTGTTCGGCGCGGGCGCTGGCCAGGGCGCCGAGGCGCACGCTGGCTTCGATCAGCGCGCCGGTCTTGTGCCGGTGCATGTATTCCAGGGCCTGCTGGTCGAGCTTGACGCCCACCGAGCCAAGGTCGATGGCCTGGCCGCCGACCATGCCGGCGGGGCCCGCGGCCTTGGCCAGGGCCTGGACCATCTGCAGGCGGATGCTGTCGGCCTGGGGGCTCAGCGCCGGGTCGAGCAGGGCGCTGAACGCCAGGCTTTGCAGGCCGTCGCCGGCGAGGATGGCACAGGCTTCGTCGAAGGCTTTGTGGGTGGTCGGTTGGCCGCGACGCAGGTCGTCGTCGTCCATCGCCGGCAGGTCGTCATGCACCAGCGAGTAGGCGTGGATCAGTTCCACAGCGCAGGCCGCCCCGTTGGCCTGTTCGGCCGGCGCGCCCAGGGCCTCGCAGGCGGCGTAGGCGAGCAGCGGGCGCACGCGCTTGCCACCGTTCATCACGCTGTAGCGCATGGCGGCGTAAAGGCGCTCGAGTTCTTTGGAGGGGGCCTTGAACAGCGTTTCCAGTGCGGCGTCGACCCGTACCTGGGCGCTGGCCTGGTAACCGCCGATCATGCCTCTGGCTCCGCGTCGAACGGCTGGGCAGCCAGCTCTCCGTCACGTTCCAGCAGGATTTGCACCTTTTGCTCGGCCTGGGCCAGGGCGCCCTGGCAGTCACGGGTCAGGGCGATGCCTTGCTCGAAGGCGGCCAGCGACTCTTCCAGCGACAATTCGCCGTTCTCCAGGCGCTCGACCAGGGCTTGCAGGTCGGCGAGGGACTGTTCGAAATCGATGGAGGCTTTTTTGCGGGCCATGGCGACTGTCTCGGTGGTATTCAGAACGGCGCGACACTAGCAGAGCGGGGCAGGGGGAGCAAATCAGCAAGGCTTTGGTCTTATTTTGTAGCATTTGTGCCGGTGCGGATGTCTTGCAAATCCAGTCGTTTTCAGATTGTGAGGGGGTTGGCCCTCTGCCATACTCCGCGCCCTCTGGCCCGCGGGCTGGCGCCCCCCCTTTGATGTCACGTAACGGACTACGTTGTGAGCTTCCTTTCTATCGAATTCGGCCTCTGCTTCACGCTGTTCTTCATTGTCTACTGGAGCCTGTGCTGGAGTGCACGGCTACAGAACCTCCTGCTACTGGCGGCAAGCTATGGCCTGGTGGCGAGTTTCAGCCTGAACTCGCTGTACATCCTGCTGGGCTACAGCGCACTGGTGTACCTGCTTGGGCTGCTGGCCGGGCGCTACCCCGGGCGCCGGTTCTGCGGCGTGCTGCTGCTGACCTTGGTGCTGGGCTGCTTCTACCTGTTCAAGTACCAGGCATTCTTCGTCGAAGGCGTGCAAGCCGCGCTGGCGGCGGCCGGGCTGGACGTGTCGCTGCCGTTGCTGGAACTGCTGGTGCCCATCGGCCTGTCGTTCTACACCTTCCATTCGGTCAGCTACCTGGTATCGATCAACCGTCGCGAACTGGCGCCGGCCACGGCGCTGGACCTGGCCCTGTACCTGGCGTTCTTCCCCAGCCTTGTGGCCGGCCCGGTCAACCGCGCCCTGCACATGCTGCCGCAGATCCGCCCGCAGGGCATGCGCCAGGTACTGGAGCCGCAGCGGGCACTGGGGCTGATCGCGCTGGCGGTGGTCAAGCTGTTCTTCCTCAGCGCCTGGCTGGGCAGCGAGTGGGTCGACCCGGTGTTCGAAACCCCGGGCAGCTTCACCCCCGAGCAGGTGCTGCTGAGCGTGTACGGCTACAGCCTGCTGATCTACTTCAACTTCAGCGGCTACACCAACCTGGTCACCGGCATCGCTTTGCTGTTGGGGTTCCGTCTGCCGGAGAACTTCAACGCACCTTATGCCGCGCACAACCTCAAGGAGTTCTGGGGGCGCTGGCACATCAGCCTGTCGCGTTTCATCCGCGACTACGTCTATATCCCGCTGGGCGGTAACCGCAAGGGCGTGTGGCGCGGCAACCTGAACATGCTGCTGGCGATGCTGGTTTCCGGGCTGTGGCATGGCGCCAGCATCAACTTCATCCTGTGGGGCGCGCTGCACGGGGTTGGCCTGGCCCTCTCTAAGCTGTTCAGCCAACTGCTGCCAGGCTTTGCGCAGATGCCGGGCGCTGGCCTGCTGGCACGCCTGATGACCTTCCACTACGTGGCCTTTGCCTGGATCTTCTTCCGCAGCCCGACGCTGGACGGCGCCGTCGAGATGCTCGGCGACATCGCCCAACTGAGCCTGGCCGGGCTCAACAGCGCCACCGGCCTGATGCTGCTGGCCTGCGTGCTGTACATCGCCACTTATCCACAGTGGCTGGCAGTGCTGCGCAAGGGCTTTGCCGCCAGCCAGCGGCTGCCCTGGCAGCTGTACCCAGTGCCGCTGGGGATTGGCGTGTCGCTGGTGATTTTCGCTTCGCAATCGGGCGTGCCGGGGTTCATCTATGCAAGCTTCTGATAGCAAACAGCTGTTTCAGGTGCAGATGGGCGCGGCCCGTGCGTTGTACGCGATCGTGGTCACGACCGCCTTGTTGTTCTGGCTGAACCAGGACTCGATCAGGCTGTACTGCCAGCAGAAGTACCACCAGAGCTGCGAGATCCCGCTGCTCGGCCAACTGCCGGCCTGGCGCTTCGGGGCGCAACTGACGGCGGCGCTGGAGCAGGGCCGCGACAGCGTCATCGCGCAACTGCAAGAGGCGCAGCAGCAGGTCGCAGGCCCATTGCCCGAGGTGCTGCCCGCGCCGATGCCGGTGGTCACGGTCAACCTGGAAACACCGGCGGCGCTGGCCCAGCCCTTGCCGGCGGCGCCAGTGGCCCTGCCTGCGCCTGCACCCCAGCATGCCCTGCCGCCCCAGGTGGCCGTTGCAGCACCGCCGGCGGCACCTGCCCCGACCTTGCTGCAACCTGGCACCGTGGTTTCCCTGGCCGCCGGCGACGACGTACTGCTGGTCGGCGACTCGCTGATGCAGGGCGTGGCCCCACACCTGGCCAACAGCCTGCGCAAGCGCTACCAGATCCGCACGGTCAACCTCAGCAAGCAGAGTACCGGCCTTGCCTACCCGGGCTTCTTCAACTGGCCGAAAACCGTGGCCGAGACCCTCGCCCACGAGCCGAACATCCGCCTGATGGTGGTGTTCCTCGGCCCCAACGACCCCTGGGACATGCCCCAGGGCAAGGGCAAGCCGTTCCTGCGCTTCAAGTCGCCGGAGTGGGAAGTGGCCTATCGTGCACGTATCGACTCGATCCTCGACCAGGCCCGTGCGCACAACGTGCAGGTGCTGTGGGTCGGGCCGCCGAACATGGAGAAGCCGCGGCTGTCCACGGCCATGGGCTACCTGAGCGACCTGTACCAGCAGCAGACTGCGCTGTACGGCCAGCACTATGTGTCGGCCAACCCGATCCTCGGCTATACCGACGACGGGTTCGCCGCGACGGTGCTGACGCCCGAGGGCAAGCGGGTCAAGGTGCGGGTCGATGACGGCATTCATTTCACCATCACGGGCCAGAAGATGATCGCCGCACAGGTACTGTCGCTGATCAGCTTGCCGGGCCTGACCGTTACAGGACACTAAGATGCGCCAATGGCATCACTTGCTGGGCCTGGCCCTGCTGATCAGCGCCGTACCTGCGTGCAGCACCGGCGCCAACAGTGTGGTCACCCAGCCCGCCGCACGGCCGGCAGCCGCGCCCGTTGTGCGCCAGGACGGCAATGTCGGCCTGCTCGCCGGCAAGTTGCGCAATGCCGGCCGCGCACCGGTTGGCATCGTCCAGCTGGGCGACTCGCACACCGCCGCCGACCTGTTCAGCGGTGAGCTGCGCCGCCTGCTGCAGGCGCAATACGGCGATGGCGGCATCGGCCTGGTGCCGGCTTCGTCGGTGCCGGGCATCCGCAATGACCGGGTGATCATCAAGAGCGAGGCGCGCCAGTGGCAACTGCTGTCGGCACGCAACCAGCAGAGCAGTCAGTTCCCGCTTGGCGGTTACCTGTCGCTGCCACAGGCCAACCGCTCCAGTGTGCTGCTGAAGGCGCGCGATGAAGACCGCCAGCGCTACAAGGTCTCGGCGCTGTACCAGTCCACCGGCAATGCCACGTTGCTGGCCAACGGCGGTCAGCGTCGCCCTTTGGCCATCACCAACGGGCAGTGGCGCTTCAGCCCGGCCTTCGCCAATCTCGGCCTGCCGCTGCAACTGGGCGTCGAGGGCGGGGGCAACATCGCGTTGGGCGGCTGGTATCTGCAGGGGCAGAAGAATGCCGGGGTGATCTACTCGGCGCTGGGCATCAATGGTGCCCGCCAGGAGGTGGTGGACAAGTGGCAGCCGGGTTGGCTGGACAGCCTCAAGGCTGTGCGGCCGGACCTGGTGATCCTGGCCTATGGCACCAACGAGGCCTTCGACGACACGCTCGACCTGGGGCTGTACCAGTCGCAGCTGGAGGCGACGCTGCGCAGCCTGCGCAAGGACCTGCCGCAAGCAGCGATCCTGCTGGTCGGGCCGCCGGACTCTATCAAGCGGCGCAAGGCGGGCAGTTGCGCGGCGCGTCAACCACAGCCGCTGGCGTCGGTGATCCGCATTCAGAAGCAACTGGCACAGCGGCACAAGGCGCTGTTCTGGGACTGGCAGGCGTTCATGGGCGGGCCGTGCTCGATTGCCGGTTGGCAGGCCAATGGGCTGGCGCGGCCAGACCTGGTGCACCTGACGGCTGACGGCTATCGCAAGAGTGCGGCGGGGTTGTATGCGTTCTTGAAGGGGCCGTTGGGGTTGCGTTGAGCTTCAGGCCCTATCGCCGGCAAGCCGGCTCCCACCCCGACCGTATAAACCCAAGCTATGCGCTATCCCTGTGGGAGCCGGCTTGCCGGCGATAGGGGCGCAAAGCGCCCCCGACAAAGGTCAGGCCGGCTCGGTCTCAAGCTCCAGCATGGCTTCGCGATAGCGCGCCAGCTCCTCGATGGTCAGCACCGGCAGGTTGTACTGCCGGGCATACACCGCCACCTGCTCACCCCGGGCCATGCAGCCATCGGGGTTCATCAATTCGCACAGCACCGCCGCCGGGCGCAGGCCGGCCAGGCGCGCCAGGTCCACCGAGCCTTCGGTGTGGCCGCGGCGGGTCAGCACGCCGCCGTCGCGGGCGCGCAGCGGGAACACGTGGCCGGGGCTGACGATATGCCGCTGCTGCGCGGTGGAGCGCAGCGCCGCTTCGATGGTGGTGATGCGGTCCTGTGCCGAGACGCCGGTGCTCACGCCTTCGGCCGCCTCGATGGTGACGGTGAAGCCGGTACCGTGGCGGGCCTGGTTGTTCGGCACCATAGGCGCCAGCTGCAGGGCGTCGACGGTGGCTTCGTCCAGGCACAGGCAGACGATGCCGCTGCAGTCGCGGATCATCATGGCCATGGTCTGCAGCGAAAGGTTCTCGGCGGCGGCGACGATATCGGCTTCGTCCTCGCGGTCGTCGTCGTCGAGCAGCAGCACCGGGCGCCCGGCCTGGAAGGCGGCGATGGCGGCAGTGACGTTGGGGAATTGCTTGGAGTGCAAGGTGGACATGAAACGCTCCTCGTGAATGATCGATGAACGTCTCGGGGCGAACAAAATGCGCGCGCAGGGGCGCCCGGATGGCCCCTGCCTGACGCCTTCTTTCATCCGGACTATGACCGTCGGCTCTGGAGTCGCACCAGATCTGCTGACCCCCGGCATGGCCGGGGCGCTCGCGGGCTCATCTTTCGATTTACCGCCGGTGGGGACTTTCACCCCGCCCTGAAGACCGGGCAAGCATACAGCACTGTGCCACCTTGCTGGCAAGCGGCCGGTCTACGACCTTCGGCGGTATCATGGCGGCAACAGCTCTGCGGAAGCGATGACATGGACACCTTGCAAGGCGCCGGCGGCAAGCCGATCAAACTGTGGACCGACGGCGTGCCAGTCGAAGACGAGGCCCGCAAACAGCTGCTCAACACGGCGCAGATGCCGTTCATCTTCAAGCACCTGGCGGTGATGCCGGACGTGCACCTGGGCAAGGGCTCGACCATCGGCAGCGTGATCCCCACGCTGGGCGCGATCATCCCGGCGGCGGTGGGGGTGGACATCGGCTGCGGCATGATCGCCGCGCGGACCTCGCTGCATGCCCGTGACCTGCCGGACAACCTGCACGGCCTGCGTACGGCCATCGAGCAGGCCGTGCCCCACGGCAAGACCTTCGGTCGCCGCGACCAGGGCGCCTGGGACAACGTGCCCAGGCAAGCCGACCAGCAGTGGCAAGGCCTGGCCGGGCGCTTCAAGGCCATCACCGACAAATATCCACGGCTGGAAAAGACCAATAACCGCCAGCACCTGGGCACCCTGGGCGGTGGCAACCACTTCATCGAGGTCTGCCTGGACGAGGCCGACCGGGTCTGGTTCATGTTGCACAGTGGCTCGCGGGGCGTCGGCAATGCCATCGGCAACCTGTTCATCGAGCTGGCCCAGGCCGACATGCGCCAGCATCTGGCCAATCTGCCGGACAAGGACCTGGCCTATTTCGAAGAGGGCAGCCGGCATTTCGCCGACTACGTGGAGGCGGTGGAGTGGGCCCAGGATTTCGCCCGGCACAACCGCGAGCTGATGATGAAGGCGGTAGTGGCAGCCACTCGCAAGGTGCTGGGCAAACCGTTCGAGGCCAGCCTCGAGGCGGTCAACTGCCACCACAACTATGTGCAGAAGGAACAACACTTCGGCCGTGAAGTGCTGGTGACGCGCAAAGGGGCGGTGTCGGCGCAGAGGGGGCAGTTGGGCATCATCCCGGGCTCCATGGGCGCCAAGAGTTTCATCGTGCGCGGCCTGGGCAACGAGGAATCGTTCTGCTCGTGCAGCCATGGTGCAGGCCGGGTGATGAGTCGCACCAAGGCCAAGAGTCGCTTCAGCGTCGATGACCAGCGGCGCGCCACGGCCCATGTCGAGTGCCGCAAGGACAAGGACGTGATCGACGAGATCCCGATGGCCTACAAGGATATCGACGCGGTCATGCTGGCCCAGCGCGAGTTGGTCGAGGTGGTGCATACCCTGCGTCAGGTGGTGTGCGTGAAAGGCTGAAGTTGCGACCAGAGGCTGCGTTATCTACCGCAGGCATCGCCTGAGCGGGCTCTACCTTTTTGGCTCGCCCATTCCCGGGCAGCCAACAGGAATGACCAGCATGTCCCAGCGCCACACTTTCACCGCCGAAGACGTTGCAGCCGCTTTCGAAACCCTCGAACCCCTTCTGTTCAGCCGCAAACGACGGACCGACGCCCAGGGCAACCCGGCGCCGAAAATGCTGGTCGTGGCCGGCGCCGAAGGCTCGGGCAAGACCTATCTGCTCAACAACTCGCTGCTGGCGAGCAGGCGCTATGACGACTACGTCAGTCTCTACGACCCGGCTTATCGCAAGCTGCATCCACAGTACGAGCAGATGAAGGCCGGCGGTGGCCGGTATGTCTACGCCCACACCGAGCAGTTCATCTGGCAGTTGGGCGGCAAGCTCTTCGAGCATGCGCTGGCCAACCACTACGACATCATCATGGAGACCGCGCTGGACGACGCGGCCTTCGCCGATGTGCCGGCCCTGGCACTGCAGGCGGGTTACCAGTTGGAGCTGCACCTGATCGCCTGCCAGAAGGAATTCGGTCATTGGAACACCCTGGAGCGCGGGGTGAAGAGCGTTGCCGAGGACAAGCTCGAACGCTTCGTTTCCCTCAGCAAGATCGAGGTGTCGCAAGCCAATGCCGCAAGGATCATCGATGCCTTCGAGGCCGCCTGCCTGGTCAGTCCCGGCTCGCAGATCAGCTTGTACCAACGCGGCATGGAAACCGACCGGGAGAGCAGATTGCTGTGCCGCAGCGCCTGCTCCACAGCGTTGCAACTGGTACCGCAGGCGGCAGGGGCCGATGAAGCGTACTTCCAGCCGCCCCATATAGAGGGGCGGTTCGAGATTCGCCGTGCGTCCCTGGATCAGGTGCCCAGTACCTATCCGCAGTACTTCCAGCTGGTGCATACCGGCATGGTCGATGATCAGGTGCGCAGCAACATGCTCAAGGCTTGCTGCGCAACGCTGGGAAAGGCCCAGGCGTTGAGTGAGCGGATCCCGGCCGACGTGTTCCGCGAACTGTCCCTGTATGTGCTCAAGTACTTGCATCCCTGAGCATCAGGGGTGTCACTCGGCTGGGCTGTTGAATGCTTGGCTTGGTGCTGGCGTTTCGTCGCAGGGGTAATGCTTGGCCATCCTTCTGTCGTGCAGGGCTTCAACAGTGCTTTCTGGGGTGTATGCTTTGGCAAATTTTGGCAAATCCGGACGCAGCCATGAGCACCATGAATATTTCCCTGCCGGACTCATTGAAGTCGTTCGTTGACGATCAGGTCAGCCAGCGCGGCTACAGCACCAGTAGCGAGTACGTGCGCGAACTGATCCGAAAGGATCAGGATCGGCAGCATCTACGGGGGCTGCTTCTGGCTGGGGCTGGCTCGGCTCCCACCACTTCGGTGGATGATGACTACTTCGAATCACTGCGGGCAAAGGCACGCAGGGGGTGAAGGCAACGGCCAAGCCAGTGATCCCGCGAGTCCTCGCGCGTGAAGATGTCGAGCATGCTGTCAGTTACTACCTTGCTGAGGCTACAGAGCAAGTTGCAGTCGGATTCATCGATGCGCTTCAGCAAGGCTACGGGCATATCAGCCGCCATCCGACATCGGGTATCAGCCGCTATGGCCACGATCTGGATCTGCCAGGGTTGTTCTGCTGGCCGTTGAAGCGTTACCCCTACCTGGTGTTCTACGTCGAGCGCGATGACCACATCGATGTCTGGCGTGTTTTGCATGCCAAGCGCGACATTGCTCAATGGTTGGCCGACGACCTCATCCATTAGTTCGATGGGTGCGCGTAAGACGCGCATGACAACCTCAGGCTATGCCCGGTGGCAGAAAAATGCGGGGGTAGGGTGCAGGCATTAAAAAGCCGGCTTGTGGCCGGCTTCTCGGGGACGATCTTGGCTCATTTTTGATAAGCCGCAATCGCCTTAAACGGTTGGCAACATGGCCTGAAAAAGATGGCGGACGGCTGTGTGAGGCGTCGCCAGGCCCTCTGCAATGCGGCTTGCACCATCAGGGGGCGTGATGTGGCGCGTAGCATACTAGGGCTCGCCGGGGATGCCCAGCAAAAAGTGGTGCGAAGTGTTTCAGAATGGCCGCGCCGGGCGCAGGCAGGACCACCAGAACACCCAGCCGAGGATCTGCAGTTTCTGCGTTCTGCGCTGTGGGGCGGTAAAGCGCTCGACCGGGTGGTTGAGACGGTCGTGGCTGTGCAGGCACAAGGTGCCGTTGTTGCCTTGGGTGAGTCGGTGCACGCGCAACTGGCCGTTGTGCAGCAGTGCGTAGTACTCGCCTTCGATCACCCGGGTGAGGGTGGAGTCGATGGCCAGGAGCGTGCCCTGGGGCAATAGCGGCGCCATGTTGCTGGCCGGCATGCCGATACAGAAGGCGTTGTGCGCGGCAACGCCGACGCTGTCGAGGGCTTGGCGGGGGATCGGTTGGAACAGCCCGGGTGTGGCACTCAGGCTACCCTGCTGCAGCTGGTGCAAGGGCAGTTGCACGCTTTGCGTGCCCAGCGCCAGCAGCGGCGCTGGGCCCTCGGTGGGAGCATGCGCAGGGCGGGCAGGCGCGAGAGGGTCGGGATGTTTGGGGCCTTCGCCGCTACGTAGCCAGCGCGGGTACACGCAGAAAAGGTCGGCGATTTCGTCGAGCCGAGCTTGTGGCACGCCACGCTTGAACCAGTTGTTGATGTGTTGGGGCGTGACGTTGCGCTGGGCAGCAAAGTCGGAAGGGGTCAGGTTGCACTCCTGCAGGAGGGCTTTGAGGCGATCACCGGATGAGTTCATGGTGGCGAGTCTATCGCCCTCATTAATGTGTGGAAATGAACTCGATGTGGAGGCGATCTGTGGGAATCATTGCGGTTCGCAGGCATTTGCCTAGGAGCAAGTAGGAATTTTCCATCGCCCACAAAAAAGCCCTGCCGAGGCAGGGCTTTTTCATGCATCAGCTTCAGCCTTTGTAGGCAGCAACCGACTTGGTGATCGCGGCGCGGGCGGCGTCAGCGCCTTCCCAGCCTTCGATCTTGACCCACTTGCCCTTCTCCAGATCCTTGTAGTTGGCGAAGAAGTGCTCGATCTGCTGGATCAGCAGGGCTGGCAGGTCGGTGTATTCCTTCACGTCAACGTACAGCTGGGACAGCTTGTCGTGCGGGACGGCGATGACCTTGGCGTCGCCGCCGCCGTCGTCGGTCATGTTCAGCACGCCGACCGGGCGGGCGCGGATGACCGAGCCTGGGGCAACCGGGTACGGGGTGACGACCAGCACGTCCAGCGGATCGCCGTCGTCAGCCAGGGTGTTGGGGATGAAACCGTAGTTGGCCGGGTAGAACATCGGGGTGGCCATGAAGCGGTCGACGAACAGGGTGTCGCTGTCCTTGTCGATTTCGTACTTGATCGGCGCGTGGTTGGCCGGGATCTCGATAGCGACGTAGATGTCGTTCGGCAGGTCT
The DNA here is from genome assembly GCF_039673365.1 of Pseudomonas sp. TWI923. Lineage (NCBI taxonomy): Bacteria > Pseudomonadati > Pseudomonadota > Gammaproteobacteria > Pseudomonadales > Pseudomonadaceae > Pseudomonas > Pseudomonas sp. TWI923. The sequence goes on from NZ_JBDJLM010000027.1 coordinate 10,912, forward strand.
TTGCCAGCCGGGATCTTGCTGTAGCTCATTGGGCTATGCCCCCGTGTTTGATCAAAAAAAAGTGGCGCGATTATAGGCACATTCCGACAGGGCATGCCACGCCCGGCCTGATGTGCGGGGCTGTCAGGCGTGGCTTTCGCGGTAGTCCGGATGCTCGGCCTGCAGGCGTGCCAGACGGGCCAGCGGGTCCTGGCGGTAGAACAGCGACAACTGAAGGTAGACCTTTGGATAAGCGGCGTGCAGCAGGTCGGGGGCGCTGAAGAAGTACTCACTGCTGACGGCAAAGAACTCCGCCGGATTCTCGGCCGCGTAGGGGTCGATGGCGGTCTCGGCATCGGGGTTGGCGTCGAGCTGACGGTTCAGGTCGTCGTAGGCGTGCTGCATGGCGTTGGCCCAGTCTTCGACCTGCATGCCGCTGTGCAGCGGCGGCAGGCCGTTGGCGTCGCCATTGAGCATGTCGAGCTTGTGCGCCAGTTCGTGGATTACCAGGTTGTAGGCCTCCCAGCCGCCGCTGGCCAGCACCCCCGGCCAGGCCAGGATCACCGGGCCCTGTTGCCAGGCTTCGCCACTGTGCTCGGCATCCCACACGTGTTCCACGCCGCTGCTGTCGCGGTGGCGCTGGGGGCTGACGAAGTCGTCGGGGTAGAGAATGAGCTCATGGAAGCCCTGGTACCAGTTCAGCTCGCCCAGGTGCAGCAGTGGCAGCTGGGCCTGGGCGGCGAGGAACAGACGCTGCTGGTCATCCAGTTCGACCCCGGGCAGGGCGGTCAGGTGCTTGTCGTGCAGGAACAGCACGCAAGCCTCGCGCAGCCAGCGGTCTTCGTCGTCGCTGATGCCGTCGAGCACTGGCAGGCGCTGGCGAATGGCCTGCCACAGTTGATCATCGACCGGGTAGCGGGCCAGGGTGCGCCGGCGCCGCCAGGCGCTGAACGACCACATTTGCGTCAGTGGGCCTTGGCGGTGCGGCCCAGGCGGCCGCGCAGCAGGCCGAGGAGCATCGGCACCAGCGACAGGATGATGATGGCCACCACCATCAGCGACAGGTGTTGCTTGATGAACGGCACATTGCCGAAGAAGTAGCCCAGCGTGACCAGGCCGCCCACCCACAGCAGCGAGCCGGTCACGCTGAAGGCCAGGAAGCGCGGGTAGTGCATGTGGGCAATGCCGGCGACGAACGGCGCGAAGGTACGCAGGATCGGCAGGAAGCGGGCGAGGGTGACGGTCTTGCCGCCATGGCGGGCGTAGAAGTCGTGGGTCCGCTGCAGGTAGTCCTGGCGGAAGATCTTCGACTTGGGGTTGCTGAACAGCCGCTCGCCTGCCGTGCGCCCGATCACATAGTTGGTGCTGTCGCCGAGGATCGCTGCCGCCATCAGCAGGCCGGCCAGCAGCACCGGGTCCATGCCGCCGCCTGCGGCCACGGCACCGGCGATGAACAACAGCGAGTCACCCGGCAGGAAAGGCATCACCACCAGGCCGGTTTCGCAGAAGATCACGGCGAACAGGATGGCGTAGATCCAGGGGCCGTAGTTGGTGACCAGCAGATCAAGGTAGGCATCGAGATGCAGGATGAGGTCCAGCGGGTTGAAATCCATGTACAGCACCTGAGTTCATGACCCGCTTCCACGGGCGCGCGATGACGGACAGCGTCTTGGACGTGGGCAGATTCACCTGGGGAAAGGTAACTTTTCACACATGACTGGATGGGGATTATACGGCGAAGTACCGATTGTGCCCGGAGAGTTTGTAGCGGGGGGTTACGATGGACTTACGCATAACCTGTGGGAGCGGCTTTAGCCGCGAAGCAAGCGACGCGGTGCATGGCACCGGCTGCGCCGGTGTTCGCGGCTGAAGCCGCTCCCACAGGGCCCTGCCACACCAGTTACATCTGTGCAGATCTGTGAGAACAGCCTCGCGCAGCGCTTGTGATCAATCCTGGCTGATCGGCAGGATGTAGTTTTCGAACTCGGTGTCCTTGCGAAAACCCATGGACTCGTAGGTCTTGCGCGCCACCTCGTTGTCGCTGCTGGTGGACACGCGCATGCGCACGGCGTTCGATTCCTTGGCCATCTTCTTGGCTTCGCGCATCAGGTGGTCGGCCACCAGCATGCGCCGCGAGTCTTCGGCGACGTAGATATCGTTGAGGATCCACACACGTTTGAGCGACAGCGACGAGAAGCTCGGGTAGAGCTGGCAGAAACCCAGCAACTTGCTGTCGTCGTCGACGGGCAGGGCGAGGTAGATGATCGATTCGCCGCGCTTGAGGCGCTTTTCCAGGAAGCTGCGGGAGCTGTCCGGGTATGGCAGCTGGCCATAGAACTCACGGTACTTCACAAACAACGGCGTGAGCAGGTCGAGGTGCTCCAGGGTAGCCTTGATGATTCGCATGTGCGGGCCTCAGTGTCCATTTGGGGGATACGGCGGATTGCCAGCAGTCAACAGCATGCTGCCTAAAGCAGCCTACAAGTGCAATCCGCCTTCCGTGACATGTTTTTTACCCTTCTCCTAGCAGGAAGTTTCCATTTTTTTTGCCCGAATTATCACTTTCAATGCTGTGGACCTCGGCCTCATCCTTCAGATTCACCCCCGACAGTTGCCTTTTGCAGGCTTCGCGCATCAGGTACAGCAGGCGATGGGCGGCCATGCCATAGCTCAGGCCTTCCAGGCGCACGTTGGAAATGCAGTTGCGATAGGCGTCGGTCAGGCCGACCTTGGGCGCGTAGGTGAAGTACAGCCCGAGGCTGTCGGGCGAGCTCAGCCCCGGGCGTTCGCCGATCAGCATCACGGTCATGCGTGCCTTGAGCAGCTCGCCCACTTCATCGGCCACCGCCACCCGGCCTTGTTCCACCAGCACCACCGGGGCGCTGGTCCAGCCGTCGGCGGCGGCCTGCTCCTCGAAGCGGCTGAGGAAGGGCAGGGTGTGGCGGTGCACGGCCAGGGCCGACAGGCCGTCGGCGACGACGATGGCCAGGTCGACGCCCGCCGGGTTGGCCTGGGCGTGTTCACGCAGTTGCTGGGCAGAGTCCGCGTGCAGGCGCCGGCCTAGGTCGGGGCGCTGCAGGTACTGGTTGCGGTCGCTGGCGGCGCTGTGCAGCAGCAGGCTGGCGCGGCCACGATCACTGAGCTGCTGGCGCAGGCCGGCATGGTCGAAGGGCAGGTGCACGGCATCGCGGGCCTGGGCGTGAGCGTACTGGAAGTCCAGTTGGGCGCTGGTCGGCAGGCTGATACCGGTGCGGCCCAGGGCGATGCGCGCCGGGGTGAGGTTACGCAAGGCCAGCCAGGGGTTTTGCTCGGTGGGGGTATGTCGGTCCATGGGCGCTCCTAGGCCAGCTGCGCGAGCGCGTGGCGGAAGGCCGGCGGCAGGTTGTCGCCGAAGCGGACACGGCCATCGGCCTGGGTGAAGATGCCGGTGCGCTCGAGCCATGCTTCGAATTCCGGCCCGGGTTTGAGGCCGAGGGTTTGCCGTGCATACAGCGCATCGTGGAACGAGGTGGTCTGGTAGTTGAGCATGATGTCGTCGGAGCCGGGGATGCCCATGATGAAGTTGATCCCGGCCACGCCCAGCAGGGTGAGCAGGGTGTCCATGTCGTCCTGGTCGGCTTCGGCATGGTTGGTGTAGCAGATGTCGCAGCCCATCGGCACGCCCAGCAGCTTGCCGCAGAAGTGATCCTCGAGGCCGGCGCGGATGATCTGCTTGCCGTTGTAGAGGTACTCCGGGCCGATGAAGCCGACCACGGTGTTGACCAGGAAGGGTTTGAAATGCCGGGCCACGGCATAGGCGCGGGTTTCGCAGGTTTGCTGGTCGACGCCGTGGTGGGCGTTGGCCGACAGGGCGCTGCCCTGGCCGGTTTCGAAGTACATCAGGTTCTGTCCGAGGGTGCCGCGCTTGAGCGACAACCCGGCCTCGTAGCCTTCCTGCAGCACGTTGAGGTTGATGCCGAAGCCGGCATTCGCAGCTTCCGTGCCGGCGATCGACTGGAACACCAGGTCCAGTGGCACGCCCCGGTTGATCGCCTCGATGCTGGTGGTGACGTGGGTCAGCACGCAGGACTGGGTGGGGATCTGGTAGCGCTGGATGATGTTGTCGAGCATCACCAGTAGGTCGCAGATCGAGGCGATGCTGTCGGTGGCCGGGTTGATGCCGATCATGGCATCGCCGTTGCCGTACAGCAGGCCGTCGAGGATGCTGGCGGCGATCCCGGCGGGTTCGTCGGTGGGGTGGTTGGGTTGCAGTCGTGTCGACAGCCGCCCACGCAGGCCCATGGTGCCGCGGAAGGCGGTGACCACGCGGATCTTCTGCGCCACCAGCACCAGGTCCTGCACACGCATGATCTTCGACACGGCCGCAGCCATTTCTGGTGTCAGGCCGGGGGCCAGGGCGCGCAGGCTGTGTTCGTCGGCCTGCTCGCCGAGCAGCCAGTCGCGCAGGCCGCCGACGGTCAGGTGGCTGACCGGGGCGAAGGCCTGCGGGTCATGACTGTCGATGATCAGCCGGGTGACTTCATCGTCTTCGTAGGGGATCAGCGCTTCGCTGAGGAAATGCTTGAGCGGGATATTGGCCAGGGCCATCTGCGCGGCGACCCGTTCGCCATCGTTGCTGGCGGCCACCCCGGCCAGGTAGTCGCCCGAGCGTGCCGGGCTGGCCTTGGCCATGACCTCTTTGAGGCTGTCGAAACGGTAGAGCTGGTTGCCCACCGTGTGTACGAAACTTGCCATACAGAATCTCCAGAGCGCCGCAGGGCTGGCCTGCGGCGCGGGTCGACGATCAGTGCAGGGCCTCTTCGGCCTTCTGGATCGCGGCGAATTCCTCTTCCGGCGTGCCGGCCACCAGGTGGTGGCGGCTGTAGAACGCAAAGTAGGCAATCAACACCGCGTAGATCACCGCGGCGCCAATCACCACCCGCGGGTCGACCAGGAAGCCGGCGACCACGGCGATACAGGCCAGCACCAGGGCCACGCCCGAGGTGAAGATGCCACCGGGGGTGCGATACGGGCGCTCCATTTTCGGGCGACGGATACGCAGGGTGATGTGCGCGGCCATCATCAGCACATAGGACAGCGTAGCGCCGAATACCGCCACCAGGATCAGCAGGTCGCCCTGGCCGGTCAGCGACAGGGCGAAGCCGATGATCCCGGGGATCACCAGGGCCAGTACCGGGGCCTTGCTCTTGTTGGTCTGCGACAGTTTGCGCGGCAGGTAGCCGGCACGGGACAGTGCGAAGATCTGCCGCGAATAGGCGTAGATGATCGAGAAGAAGCTGGCAATCAGGCCGGCCAGGCCGACCAGGTTGACGAAGCCGCCCATCCAGGTGGAGCCGCCGTAGGCTTTGGCCAGCGCCTCGACCAGCGGGTTGCCCGAGGCCTTGAGGGCGTCGGCCCCTGCGCCGCCGGGGCCGACCACCAGGATCAGCAGGGCGAAGGCCAGCAGCACCAGCATGGCGCCGATCAGGCCGCGCGGCAGGTCACGTTTGGGGTTCTTGGTTTCTTCGGCGGCCAGGGGCACGCCTTCGACGGCGAGGAAGAACCAGATCGCATAGGGGATCGCGGCCCACACGCCGACATAACCGAACGGCAGGAAGCTGCTGGCACCGACAGCGTCGGTCTTGGCGATGTCGAACAGGTTGGCTGCATCGAAATGGGGCACCATGCCGATCAGGAACACCGCCAGGGCGATGGCGGCGACGGCGGTGATGATGAACATCAGTTTCAGTGCCTCACCCACGCCGAAGATGTGGATGCCGATGAAGATGATGTAGAACGCCAGGTAGATCATCCAGCCGCCGATGCCGAACAGCGACTGGCAGTAGGCACCGATGAACACGGCGATGGCCGCGGGGGCGATGGCGTATTCGATGAGGATCGCCGTGCCGGTAAGGAAGCCGCCCCAGGGCCCGAACGCGCTGCGGGCAAAGCCGTAGCCGCCGCCGGCGGTGGGGATCATCGAGGACAGCTCGGCCAGCGAGAAGCACATGCACAGGTACATGGTGGCCATCAGCAAGGTGGCGAGGAACATGCCGCCCCAGCCACCCTGGGCGAGGCCGAAGTTCCAGCCGGCGTAGTCGCCGGAAATCACGTAGGCCACGCCCAGGCCGACCAGCAGGACCCAGCCGGCGGCACCTTTTTTCAGTTCACGTTGCTGGAAATACTCGGAATTGACCTTTTCAAAGTCGACGGAAGAGCTTGCCGGCGCGCCGGCGGAATGATCGCTTGGCATGGATTCACCTGTTGTTTTTCTTGGTGGCCGGAAGGGTTCCGGGCCTTGGTGATTTGTGTTGCAGGAAGCGAGCCAGAGCGGTTGCTGCACGGCAACCGGCCTGGGTTCTGGTGTTGCAGGTCTGGCCTCTTCGCGGGTAAACCCGCTCCCACAGGCCTTGTGCTGAACCTGTGGGAGCGGCGGTGCGCCGATGCGATTTACCCGCGAAGCAGGCGACGCGGTTTAGAAGAAGCCCAGCGGGTTGATGTCGTAGCTCACCAGCAGGTTCTTGGTCTGCTGGTAGTGGTCGAGCATCATCTTGTGGGTTTCACGGCCGACGCCGGACTTTTTGTAGCCACCGAACGCGGCATGCGCCGGGTACAGGTGGTAGCAGTTGGTCCACACACGGCCGGCCTTGATGCCGCGGCCCATGCGGTAGGCGCGGTTGATGTCGCGGGTCCACACACCGGCGCCGAGGCCGAACTCGGTGTCGTTGGCAATCGCCAGGGCTTCGGCTTCGTCCTTGAAGGTGGTGACGCTGACCACCGGGCCGAAGATTTCTTCCTGGAACACGCGCATCTTGTTGTTGCCCTTGAGCAGGGTCGGCTGAATGTAGTAACCCGTGGCCAGCGACCCTTCGAGTTGCTCCACCTTGCCGCCGGTCAGCAGCTCGGCGCCTTCTTCCTGGGCGATCTTCAGGTAGGACTGGATCTTGTCGAACTGCTGCTGCGAGGCCTGGGCGCCGACCATGGTGTCGGTGTCCAGCGGGTCGCCGCGCTTGATCTGCAGCACCTTCTTCATCACCACTTCCATGAACTGCGGGTAGATCGACTCCTGTACCAGCGCCCGCGACGGGCAGGTGCACACTTCGCCCTGGTTGAAGAATGCCAGCACCATGCCTTCGGCGGCCTTGTCGATGAAGCTCGGCTCGGCCTGCATGATGTCTTCGAAGTACACGTTCGGCGACTTGCCGCCCAGTTCGACGGTCGACGGGATGATGTTCTCGGCCGCGCACTTCATGATGTGCGAGCCGACCGGGGTGGAGCCGGTGAAGGCGATCTTGGCGATGCGCTTGCTGGTGGCCAGCGCTTCACCGGCTTCGCGGCCATAGCCTTGCACCACGTTGAGCACGCCTTTGGGCAGCAGGTCGCCGATCAGCTCAAGCAGCACGGTGATGCCCAGCGGGGTCTGTTCGGCGGGCTTGAGCACCACGCAGTTGCCGGCGGCCAGGGCCGGGGCGAGCTTCCAGGCGGCCATCAGCAGCGGGAAGTTCCAGGGGATGATCTGCCCGACCACGCCCAGCGGCTCGTGGATGTGGTAGGCCACGGTGTTCTCGTTGATCTCGGCGGCGCCGCCTTCCTGGGCGCGAATGCAGCCGGCGAAGTAGCGGAAATGGTCGACGGCCAGCGGGATGTCGGCGTTGAGGGTTTCGCGGATCGGCTTGCCGTTGTCCCAGGTTTCGGTGATGGCCAGCAGTTCGAGGTTCTGCTCGATGCGGTCGGCGATCTTCAGCAGCACGTTGGAGCGGTCCTGCACTGAAGTGCGGCCCCAGGCATCGGCGGCGGCGTGGGCGGCGTCGAGGGCCTTGTCGATGTCTTCGGCAGTGGAACGAGGGAACTCGGCGATCGGCTGGCCGTTCACCGGCGAGGTGTTGGTGAAGTACTCACCCTTTACCGGAGGAACGAACTCACCACCGATGTAGTTGCCGTAGCGGGTCTTGAAGTTGACCTTGGCGCCCTCGGTACCGGGATGTGCGTAACGCATGGTGTGTCTCCTGGTCATTGTGATTGTTGCGGAGTTACCAAGCGTAGAGCAAAGGTCGGGCCAGTGCCGTCGGGCCCTTGCAGATCAATGACTTGGGTCATTTTTCCAGGCGGGTCGGCATGACGCTGTACCAAGGTTGGCACGGGCCGGGTGACACTTTGTACCGTTGATGACACAGCCGGTGACTCGGTGGTCAGCCAGCATTGCAAAGCGCTCGTGCCTGGAGGATGCTGGCGCAACGCTCTATCTGCGGAGAACAACAACAAATGCAGAGCAATTCGTTCAGCCGCCACGCCCAGCAAGTGCTGACTGTCGCCCATGGCCAGGCCAGCGGGCCAGGCAGCGACCCCTCCATCGCCCGCTCCTGGCTGCGTTGCCTGGAGGACTATCACCTCGACCCTGCGCGCGCCCAGGCCCCGGTGGTGCTCGAACACGGCCGCCTGCTGGAAAGCCGCGAGCGCCTGCAGCAGGTGCTGCAGATCGCCGACAACGAGATGAACAGCCTGCACCAGCAGCTTTCGGGCAGCGGGCATGCGGTGCTGCTCACCGATGCCCGCGGGGTGATCCTCAACTGCGTGACCGCACCCGGCGAGCGGCGCATTTTCGAGCGTGCCGGGTTGTGGCTTGGTGCCGACTGGAGCGAGGCGCGCGAGGGCACCAACGGCATCGGCACTTGCCTGGTCGAGCGCCAGGCCCTGACCATCCACCAGGGCGAGCACTTTCGTGGCCGTCATACCGGCCTGACCTGCTCGGCCAGCCCGGTGTTCGATCCCCACGGTGAACTGCTGGCGGTGCTCGACGTGTCGTCGGCGCGGCCTGACGTGTCGCGCCAGAGCCAGTTCCACACCATGGCGCTGGTCAACCTGTCGGCGAAGATGATCGAGAGCTGTTACTTCCTGCGCCACTTCGAGCAGCAATGGCTGCTGCGTTTCCACCTGCAGGCCGAATCGGTCGGTTTGTTCAGCGAGGGCTTGCTGGCGTTCGACGGCGACGGGCGGATCTGTGCTGCCAACCAGAGCGCGCTGAACCTGCTGGGCAGCATTCGCGGTGGCGTGCTGGGCAAGCCGGTTGATCGGTTCTTTGCCTGCAGTCATGACGAACTGTTCAGCCGCGCCACGGCGCAAGGCAGCACGGCGTGGCCACTGCATACCCGTGATGGCCGGCAGGTGTTCGCCAGCCTGCGCGGGCAGGCGCGTAAACCTGTGTGGTCGGTACCGGCAGCGTTGCCCCAGGCACGCCAGGCCGCCGAGCCAGGCATCTGCCTGCTCGACCCGGCGTTGCAACATGACTTTCGCCGGGCGGTGCGGGTCTTCGAGCGTGATGTACCGCTGCTGCTGCGCGGTGAGACCGGTTGTGGCAAGGAGGCGTTCGCCCAGGCCGTGCACCAGGCCAGTGCCCGCCGTCACAAGCCCTTCGTGGCGATCAACTGCGCGTCGATCCCGGAAAGCCTGATCGAGAGCGAGCTGTTCGGCTATCGCGGCGGCAGTTTCACCGGGGCACGCAAGGAAGGCATGCGCGGCAAGCTGTTGCAGGCCGATGGCGGCACCCTGTTGCTCGACGAGATCGGCGACATGCCGCTGACATTGCAGACCCGCTTGCTGCGAGTGCTGGAAGAGCGTCAGGTGGTGCCGATTGGCGGTGAGCCGCAAGCTGTGGATGTGCGCATCATCAGCGCCACCCACCGCGATTTGCTCGAGCGGGTGGAGCAGGGCGGCTTTCGCGAAGACCTTTATTACCGCCTCAATGGCCTGGAGGTGGCGTTGCCGGCGCTGCGTGAGCGCAGTGACAAAGGGCAGTTGCTGGACTTTTTGCTGGGTCAGGAGGCCGAAGGGCAGGCGCTGGCTATCGAGCCCGCGGCGCGTCAGGCGCTGCTCGATTTTGCCTGGCCGGGTAACGTGCGGCAGATGCGTAACGTGCTGCGCACGCTGGTGGCGTTGTGTGATGAGGGCCTGATCGAGTTTCAGGACCTCCCGGCTTTGGTTCGTAACGTGGGAGCGGGCTTGCCCCGCGATGGCGTCCGACCAGGCAAGGACGATGGCCCTGCCGACGCCATCGCGGGGCAAGCCCGCTCCCACAATGGTCATGCTCGCCTTGAGAATGCCGAACGTGATGCATTGCTGGCAGTACTGGAAGCCAACCGCTGGCACATGACCCATGTCGCCGAGCACTTGGGCATCAGCCGCAACACCCTGTATCGGAAACTGCGCAAACACGGCATCGCCAGGGCCGGCTGAGCGAAACAGCGGGTGCGATTTCCCGCGCCCTGGGCTACCCTGCGTCGACGTTTTGCGAGGTCGACCATGCACATTCATATTCTCGGTATTTGCGGCACTTTCATGGGCTCGCTGGCGGTGCTGGCCAAGGCACTTGGCCATCGCGTCACCGGCTCGGACGCCAACGTTTATCCGCCCATGAGCACCCAGCTCGAAGCCCAGGGCATCGAGCTCACCCAGGGCTATGACCCTGCACAACTGGAGCCGGCCCCGGACCTGGTGGTGATCGGCAACGCCATGTCGCGGGGCAACCCGGCGGTGGAGTACGTGCTGAACAAGGGCCTGCCTTATGTGTCCGGCCCGCAGTGGCTGGCCGACCATGTGCTGCAGGGCCGTTGGGTGCTGGCAGTGGCCGGCACCCACGGCAAGACCACCACCAGCAGCATGCTGGCCTGGGTGCTCGAACACGCCGGCATGAGCCCGGGCTTCCTCATCGGTGGCGTACCGCAGAACTTCTCGGTCTCCGCCCGCCTGGGCGATACGCCGTTCTTCGTGGTCGAGGCCGACGAATACGACAGCGCGTTCTTCGACAAGCGCTCGAAGTTCGTCCACTACCACCCGCGCACCGCGATCCTCAACAACCTTGAGTTCGATCACGCGGACATCTTCCCGGACCTTGCATCCATCGAGCGGCAGTTCCATCACCTGGTGCGCACCATCCCGAGCGAAGGCCTGGTGATCCACCCGACCACCGAGCAGGCCCTGGAGCGGGTAATCGGCATGGGCTGCTGGACCCCGGTGCAGACCACCGGCGAGGGTGGCCAATGGCAGGCGCGCCTGCTCAGTGCCGACGGCTCGCGCTTCGAAGTGCTGTTCGGCGGTGAGGTGCAAGGCGTGGTGGACTGGGAAATGACCGGCCAGCATAACGTCGCCAACGCCCTGGCCACCCTGGCCGCCGCCCGTCATGTCGGTGTGGTGCCGGCCATGGCCATCGACGGCCTCAGTGCGTTCAAGAGTGTGAAGCGGCGCATGGAGAAGGTTGCCGAAGTGCAGGGCGTGACCATCTACGACGACTTCGCCCACCACCCGACCGCCATCGCTACCACCCTCGATGGCCTGCGCAAGCGCGTCGGCGAGGCACCGGTGATCGCGGTGATCGAGCCGCGCTCCAACTCCATGAAGCTCGGCGCGCACCGCGATGGCTTGCCGGAAAGTGTCAACGATGCCGACCAGGTGATCTGGTATGCCCCGGCCAACCTGGGCTGGGACCTCGCCGCCACGGCCGCCCAGTGCAAGGTACCCAGTGTGGTCGCCGACAGCCTTGAAGCGATCATCGAACGCATCAAGGGCCAGGCCCGCCCGGGCACCCATGTGGTGATCATGAGCAACGGCGGTTTCGGCGGCCTGCATGGCAAGCTGGCCGAGGCACTGAAGTGAACGGGCCGCAGCGCATCACCCTGGCCATGACCGGCGCCTCTGGGGCGCAATATGGCCTGCGCCTGCTCGACTGCCTGGTGCGTGAGGACCGCGAGGTGCACTTCCTCATCTCCAAGGCTGCGCAGTTGGTGATGGCCACCGAGACCGATGTGCTGCTGCCGGCCAAGCCCCAGGCGATGCAGGCCTTCCTCACCGAGTACACCGGCGCCGCCGATGGGCAGATCCGTGTGTATGGCAAGGAAGACTGGATGTCGCCGGTGGCTTCGGGCTCCGGCGCGCCGGCGGCGATGGTGGTGGTGCCCTGTTCCACCGGTACGCTCTCGGCGATTGCCACCGGCGCCTGCAACAACCTGATCGAACGCGCGGCCGACGTCACGCTCAAGGAGAGACGCCAGTTGATCCTGGTGCCGCGTGAAGCACCGTTCTCCACCATCCACCTGGAGAACATGCTCAAGCTTTCGCAGATGGGCGCGGTGATCTTGCCGGCGGCGCCGGGCTTCTACCACCAGCCGCAGACCATCGACGACCTGGTGGATTTCGTCGTGGCGCGCATTCTCAACCTGCTGAACATTCCCCAGGACATGCTGCCGCGCTGGGGTGAGCATCACTACGGGGTCGACGATTGAGGCGGGTTCTGTTCGGGCTGCTGGTGCTGACCCAGCTTGGCGGTTGCGCCACGGTGCGCACGCTGGACGCGAACAAGCCGGGCGCCCCGGTGGTGTATGCCGGGACGCGGCTGGACCTGTATGTGATCAATGGCGGCTGTTGCCCGCAAGATCACTTCGGTGCGCTGGCGCCGGCCTATCCGGGGCTGGACCTGCCGGGGAGCGCGTTGCTCGACACCTTGCTGTTGCCGTTGTCGTTGCTGACGGCGGCGGGGATTGGCTTTAACGCCACAGGTGGGCTGTAGCAAAAGGTTAGTCATTGATCAGGTAGAGACTGTGGGAGCGGGTTTACCCGCGAATGCGTCTTTGGGTTCAATGGCGCATTCGCGGGTGAACCCGCTCCCACAGGTTATGCACTTCGCGTTTCAATTCACTTTTTGCCCAGCCTGCGCAGTTCGTCCGACTCGACCACCCGAATCCCGTCCTCTTCTTCCAGCGCCAGGCGCCACAGCGCCCTGGCCAGCGTACAGGCCTCGATCCCACGATACTTGCCCGGGATCAGGCGAGAGAAGGGCGCGGCCATGCGCTCACCCAGTCGAGGCTCGATGCGCTCGCCCAGCAGCAATGACGGCCGCACGATGGTCAGCTGCGGCCAGTCCTGACGCTTGAGCGCCTCTTCCATCTCGCCCTTGACCCGGTTGTAGAAGATCGAAGATTTTGCGTCGGCCCCCAGCGCGCTGATCACCAGCAGGTGGCGCGCACCCATCTCGCGGGCGCGCTTGCTGAAGGCCACGACCATGTCCAGGTCGACCGCACGGAAGGCGTTTTCCGAGCCGGCCTGCTTGAGCGTGGTGCCCAGGCAGCAGAAGGCGATATCGACACGGCCGGCCAGTTGCGGGAGAAACACGGCCGGGTCACCCACCGGGTTTTCCAGGTGCGGGTGCTCGGCCAGCGGCCGGCGAGTCGGCGCCAGCACGCGGCTGATGGTGGGCTCGTTGAGCAGGCGGTCGAGCAGGTGTTCACCCGTCAGACCCGTGGCACCGGCAAGCAGGACATGCTGAGGCGTCAAGTACATGATGTCTCTCCCTTGTTACACACAGCTTAGTGGGTGGCAGGTATTTTTGCCTGTTCGCCCGGTACTGGCTGTGTGCTATTGCGCAAGGCTTGTTCGGCCTGTTGGCGGCGCAGGCGCTGCCAGTGCGTGACCACGGCCGGCGGCGCCCAGAGCTGCGGCTCAGAGGCTTCGAAACCTTCCCTTCTCTCCCGTTCGGCAACACTTTGCCGCGCCAGTTCAAACGCCTGTTTCAGGTCGTCGGTCTGGTTCAATGCCTGGGCGAACAGGGCATCGCCGAAATAGGTGAAGTCGGCCTCTTCCGAGCAGCCGAACGATACCCGGTCGGGGCGGGCGGCGGTCATGATCAAGGTTCGGTCGTCCTTGAGCGGGGCGATGTAGCCACCGGAGTAGCAGGCGGAGACAACGATGACCTTGTCGCGGTCCTTGAGGGGGGCGAGGGCGCTGGTCAGCTCGTCGGCGGTCAGGTCGGCCAGTTGCAGGCGCGGCTGGTCGAGCACCAGCTGGTGGTCATGGCTGCCGTGGCTGGTCAGGTAGACGAACACCAGGTCTTCCGGGCCGCTGCGCTCGGCGATCACGCGGGCGGCGCGGGTGAGGTTCTCGCGGGTGGCCATGGGGCGGTCGGCAAGGTGGTCGCGATGGTTGACCAGGGTTACCTGGCCATGGGCGCCGAAGCGAACCTTGAGCATGTTGCTGACGTAGTCGGCCTCGCGCATGAACACGCTTTGCTGGCCATCGCCGGCCACCACCAGGCTGTACAGCTGCACGGGGGGGAGCGAGCGCGGCACCTTGCTCAGGGCATCGTCCAGCAGCTTGCCCTGGTTGAGCAGGGCCAGGTCGAGTGGGTCGGGCAGCAGCTTGCTGTTCTCGTCACGCACACGCACGCCGTTGGTCCAGTAGCCAGCCTCGACCCGGCCGTCGGGGTGGGTCAGGCGGCCATGGCCCTGATAGGCGTCGTCGGCGAAGCCGCCAATGTACTCGCTGCCATCGGCCAGTTGCAGGCTGCCGTTGCCGTTGAACTTCCAGTCACGAAAAGCCCCTTTGTAGCGGCTGCCGTCGCTGCCCAGCAGTTCGCCCTGGCCCACCAGCGAGCCATCCTTGAAGTCGCCGATCCACACATCGCCGTCGGCATTCTCGTAGCGCCCTCGGCCTTCGAGGCGGTTGTCCTTGAACTCACCGATGTACTGCTCGCCGTCGGCGCTGTCGTAGGTGCCGGCGCCCTGCAGCTGGCCGTCGATGAAATGGCCGCTGAACTGATTGCCGCTGGCATCGCTGCGTACCCCGGCGCCATTGGGCTTGCCTTTGGCGAAAAGGCCCTGGTAACGGCTGCCGTCGGCCAGGTCGAGCTGGCCGGCGCCGTCGTACTGGTCGTCCTTGAACTGGCCGCGGTAGGTCTGGTCATGTTGCTTGAGGGTGCCTTCGCCGTCGCGGCGGCCGTGCTTGAAGGTGCCGGCGTAATGGCTGCCTGGGGTGGTGAGGTCGCCCAGGCCCTGGAACAGCCCGGCGGCGAACTGGCCACGGTAGACCTCGCCGTTGCTGCCGTGCCATTCGCCCTGGCCATGCCATTGGCCATCCTTGAAGGTGCCGGCGTACCAGCTGCCATTGGGGTAGTCGATGCGCCCCTCGCCCTGCAACAGGCCGTTGACCACCTGGCCCCGGTAGCGGCCGCCATCGGGCAGGCGGGCGTCAGGTGGCGACAGGGGTTCGCCATCGCCGCAGGCGGCGAGCAGCAGGATCAGGGTCAGGGGTAGCAGGGGGCGCATGGCGGGTTCCGGGCCGAACGACGCATGGAGTATGCCGCACAATGCGTGAAAGGGTGAATTGGGGCGTTTGTGGGAGTGGGTAAGCCCACTCCCACAGGTGTTCAGTCAGCCCTTCAGACGAAGCAGAGCGACAGCGGCTCGGCGATATAGGCAGGTTTCTCCTCACCTTCGATCTCGAGGGTGACGGTGGCCTTGAGCAGCCACTGGCCGGGCTTCTTCTCGATGGCGTCGGTCAGGTCCACCTTCAGCCGCACATTGCTGTCGACTTTGACCGGTTGGATGAAGCGCACGCTGTCCAGGCCGTAGTTGACCACCATCTTCAGGCCTTCGGGCAGCACCAGCAGGTCCTCCATCAGCTTGGGGATCAGCGACAGCGTGAGGAAACCATGGGCGATGGTGGTACCGAACGGGGTCTTCGCCGCTTTGACCGGGTCGACATGGATGAACTGGAAATCGCCGGTGGCCTCGGCGAACAGGTTGATGCGTTGCTGATCAATCTTCAGCCAGGCGGAACGTCCCAGTTCCTTACCAACGTACTGCGAAAGCTCTGTAACTGGTACATGGGGCATCGCGACTCTCCAGGTTGTCATTTGGTACGAATGTGCAAGATCAGCACGGCCAGCCGTTGCAGTCAAGTTATGCCTTTTTCGCCGAATATCGCCTTATAGCCGCGTGCTTGGCGTGCTTATAATGGCCGCCTGCTTTCAGGAGGTCTTTATGCTGTTGCGTGGGTTGACCTGGCTGGTGCTGTTCCAGCTGCTGGGGACGGCGATCAATCATCTGTTCCTGCCTATCCTGCCCGGGCCGATCATCGGCCTGTTGCTGCTGTTGGCCTTCCTGATGGCGCGCGGTGAAGTGGGCAAGCCGCTCAACGAAGCCGCCAGCAGCCTGCTGCGTTACCTGCCGTTGCTGCTGGTGCCGCCGGCCGTGGGGGTGATGGTCTACGCCAGGGACATTGCCGCCGACTTCTGGGCCATCGCCGGCGCCTTGCTGATCTCCTGCCTGGTGACCCTGGTGTTCGTTGGCGTGCTCATGCAGAAGCTGATCCACCGCCAGGGCAAGCGCGAGGAGCTGCCATGACCCTCGACTGGCACGGCGCGCTCGACGCGGTGATCCATCATCCGTTGTTCGGCATCGGTATCACCCTGGCGGCCTACCAGTTGGTGCTGGCGGCTTATGAAAAGACCCGCTGGATCTTCCTGCAGCCGGTGCTGGTGTCGATGCTGGTGGTGATCGGCGTGCTGCTGGTGTGCGGCATCGACTACGCCGAGTACCGCAAGAGCACCGAGATCATGGGGACGTTGCTTGGGCCGGCTACCGTTGCCCTGGCGGTGCCGCTCTACCTGAACCTGCGACGCATCCGTCAGCTGTTCTGGCCGACATTTACTACGCTGGTAATCGGAGGTTTGTTCGCCACGCTGGCCTGCCTGGCGCTGGGCTGGTGGTTCGGTGCCGAGCATATGATCCTGATGACCATGGCGCCCAAGTCGGTCACCTCGCCGATCGCCATGCTGGTGGCTGAACAGATTGGTGGCGTGGCGGCGCTGGCGGCGGTGTTCGTGCTGATCACCGGGGTGATCGGGGCGATCTTCGGCCCGGCGCTGTTGACCCGCTTCGGCGTGCTCAGCCCCGAGGCCCGCGGCATGGCCCTTGGCGTAACCGCCCACGCGGTGGGTACCTCGGTGGCCTTGCAGGAAAGTGATGAATGCGGCGCCTTCGCCGCGCTGGCGATGAGCCTGATGGGGGTGGCCACGGCGGTGTTTCTGCCGTTGGCGGTCAGCCTGGTGGCATGAGGACTTGAGATGACGTTACCGCTGTTTCCCCTCAATACCGTGCTGTTCCCCGGTTGCCTGCTCGACCTGCAGATCTTCGAGGCGCGCTACCTGGACATGATCGGCCGCTGCATGAAGCAAGGTGCAGGCTTTGGTGTGGTGTGCATCCTCGAGGGCGAGCAGGTGGGCAAGGCCCCGCCGGCGGTGGCATCGATAGGTTGTGAGGCCCTGATCCGCGATTTCGTGCAGCAGGACAACGGCCTGCTGGGGATTCGCGTCGAAGGTGTGCGGCGCTTCAGTGTCGAGCAGACCGAGGTGCAGAAGGACCAGTTGCTGGTCGGTGAAGTCAACTGGCTGCCGGAACTGGCCGACAGTCCGCTGGTAGAGCAGGACGATGACCTGCTGGCGCTGCTGCTGGCGCTGGGCGAGCACCCGATGGTAGAGGCGCTGGACATGCCGCGTGACGTGGACGGGCGGCAGTCGCTGGGCAACCAGCTCGCCTATCTGTTGCCGTTCATGGAAGAAGACAAGCTCGATTTGCTGGCGATCGATTCGCCGCAGCAACGGCTGGAGGCGATCCAGGCGTTGCTGGAGCGGATCCAGGGCGAGCTGTTCGCCTGATCCGGCGGGCTATGCGGTCCCTGTAGGAGCGGCCTTGTGCCGCGAAAGGGGCGCGCAGCGGCCCCAGGATCTCGGCTTCATGCAAAATTGCTGGGGCTGCTGCGCAGCCCTTTCGCGGCACAAGGCCGCTCCTACAGGGATTCGCGATACCTGAGGGCAGTCAGTCAATACTGATAACGCAGCAACGCCTTCGGCAATGCATGCAGCACAAAGAACGCCAGCAGCGCGACACACGCCGGCAGCACCAGCCACCACACCCGTTGCGACAAGGCCGTGAGCGGCTGGCGATACTGCACCAGCGTCAGGCCCAGCGCGCACACGCAGCACGCCAACAGCGCCCCGGCCAGGATATCGGTCGGCCAGTGTGCCCCCAGGTACACCCGCGACAGGGCGATCGCCAGGGCCGGCAGGCAGCCCAGCATCACCCAGGTCAGGCGCATGCGCGGTGGTTGCCCGCGCCCGGCCAGTACCGCCAGCACCAGGAAGAAGGCGAACGCCGCCGAGCTGTGGCCGCTGGGCATGCTGTAGCTGGTCAGGGGGTCGCTCAGCACCTCTGGTCGGGCCCGGGCAAACAGCCATTTCAGCGTGCCATTGGCGATTGCCGTGCCGATCAGTACCGAGCCTGCGAACAGTGCATGGCGCCACTGCCGGGCCAGCAGCAACAACCCGGTCAGCAGCCCACCAAGGAAGAACTGCGTACGGAAGTCGCCCAGGCGGGTGATCATCACCACGGCGCCGTCGAGTGCCTGGCTGCGGTGCTCCTGCACCAGGGTCATCACCCCTTGATCGAATTCGCTCAGGAACGGCCAGCCGACGAACAGGGCGGCCACCGCCACGCCGCTGAGCGCGGCGACCAGGCGGGTGCCGTGGCGCTGGTCGCGGATGCTGCTGTTCAGGCTCAGGCCAATCAGTACCGCAAGGGTGCCGAAGATGATCCCGGCATCCAGCCAGAACCCCTCGGGCAGCGGCAGGCGCATGGCGGCGCCGGTGGCCCAGCCAGGCAGCAGGTAGGCCACCGACCAGCCGGCGCCGGCCACCAGGCTGACGGCGATGAAGCGCGGCAGCGGCATGTCGAACATGCCCGCGACCATCGGCAGCATCGGCCGCAGCGGGCCGATGAAGCGGCCCACCAGCAGGCTGGCGATGCCGTAGCGCTGGAAGTAGGCCTCGGCGCTGCCAATCCATTCTGGGTGGCTGCGCAGCAGCGGCAGGCGGCGGATGTTCTGGTGGAAATACTTGCCCACGGCATAGGAAATGGCGTCACCCAGCAGGCCGCCGAGGAAACCCAGCAACAGGGTTTCGCCCAGGCTGAAGGCGCCGCTGCCGGCCAGCACGGCGACTGCGAACAGCAGTACGGTGCCGGGCACGATGATGCCGGCGATCGCCAGGCATTCCACGCAGGCCACCACGAAGATCGCCAGGCCCAGCCACTGCGGGTTGGCGCCAAGCCAGGAGGTCAGGCTGTCTAGCCATTGGCCCATGGGTCAGTTTCCTTGTTCGAGAATGAAGAAGTCTTGGCCTTCGACCTGGCCGCGGCGCAGTGGGTTGCGCGTGCAGTAGCGGGCATATTCGGCGTCGACGAAACGATAGGGCAGGTGCTCGTCACGGCCGTGGGGGATCCCCAGTCGGGCGGCCTGCAGCACCCGGGGCACGCGGATGCCGCAGTCCTCGACGTACAACCGCTCGGGGTCGAAGCGCTTGGCGTCCCAGTGCGGCACCTTGAGGCCCATGGCCCGGCATAACAGGGTCTGGCCGTTGCACAGGCGTTCTGGCGGGCGCAGGTTGCCGCTGGCGTCGGGGTTGTTCAGTTGCATCTGCGCCAGGCTGTTTTCGTCGGACAGGGCATCGACCCAAGGGTAGGCGGACTTGATCAGCACCGCGTTGCCCGGGCCATGGGCGCTGAAGTTCAGTGAGTCGCCGCCGCGGGCGTAGTACATGTAGATATGCCCGCCATCGAGGAACAGCGCCTTGCGCTTTTCGGTGAAACCCAGGGACGCGTGGCTGCCCTTGTCGGTGAGGTAGTAGGCCTCGGTCTCGATGATCCGCGCCGCCAGCCAGAGATTGCCGTGACGGTGGCGGATCACCTTGCCGAGCAGGTCGCGGGCGAGGGTCTGGGCGTCGCGGTCGAAAAAGCTGTCGGGCAGGGCGCGGGCCGGGCAGGGGGCGTGTTCGGGCATGCGGGCGGTTCGTGGCGGTAAAGCCGGGGATGATAGCAATGAATGGCTTAATCGAGGCTGAATCGCGGGTAGCTTCATCGCTGGCAAGCCAGCTCCCACAGGAGGGAGCCACGTCTGTGGGAGCTGGCTTGCCAGCGATGACGGTAGTGCAGGCGCAGGATTTTTCGATAAGGCTGGTTACATCTTTCCTACACATCGACGCCCACCATTTTCTACCATCCGCCACCCACCGCTGGGCGTACCGAAGCGCGCCAGTTATAATCAGCCGATTTCCCCTTTCGCCAAGACACCGAGCCCATGACTGAGTCCGTTCTTGACTACATGACCCGCCTGGGTCACGCCGCCCGTGAGGCCTCGCGGGTCATCGGCCGTGCCAGCACCGCGCAGAAGAACCGCGCCCTGCAGGCCGCCGCCGACGCGCTGGACGCCGCCCGCGACGTGCTCACCGCAGCCAATGAACAGGACCTTGCCAATGGCCGCGCCAATGGCCTGGAGCCCGCACTGCTCGACCGCCTGGCACTCACCCCGGCGCGTATCGACGGCATGATCACCGGCCTGCGCCAGGTGGCCAGCCTGCCGGACCCGGTCGGCGCCATACGGGACATGAGCTACCGCCCGTCGGGCATCCAGGTCGGCAAGATGCGCGTGCCGCTGGGGGTGATCGGGATCATCTACGAATCGCGTCCCAACGTGACCATCGACGCCGCCAGCCTGTGCCTCAAGTCGGGCAACGCCACCATCCTGCGCGGCGGTTCCGAAGCCATCCATTCCAACCGCGCCATTGCCACCTGCATCCAGCGTGGCCTGGCCGAGGCCGGCTTGCCGCCGGCGGTGGTGCAGGTGGTCGAGACCACCGACCGTGCCGCGGTGGGCGCGCTGATCAGCATGCCCGAGTTCGTCGATGTGATCGTGCCGCGCGGCGGCCGTGGCCTGATCGAACGCATCAGCCGCGACGCGCGGGTGCCGGTGATCAAGCACCTGGATGGCATCTGTCACGTTTTCGTCGACGAACACGCCGACCTGGACAAGGCCTGGCGCGTTGCCTTCAACGCCAAGACCTACCGCTACGGCATCTGCGGCGCCATGGAAACGCTGCTGGTCGACCAGCGCGTGGCCGAGCGCTTCCTGCCGGAGATGGCCCGCCGCTTCCAGGAAAAGGGCGTCGAGCTGCGCGGTTGCCAGCGCACCCAGGCGATCATCGACTGCCAGCCGGCCACTGAAGACGACTGGCACACCGAATACCTCGACGCGATCCTGTCGATCCGTGTGGTCGACGGCCTGGACCAGGCCATCGAGCACATCAATCACTATGGCTCGCACCACACCGATTCGATCATCACCGAACACCAGGGCCAGGCCCGGCGCTTCATCGCCGAGGTCGACTCGGCGTCGGTCATGCTCAACACCCCGACCTGCTTCGCCGATGGCTTCGAGTACGGCTTGGGCGCGGAGATCGGCATTTCCACCGACAAGCTGCATGCCCGCGGCCCGGTCGGCCTGGAAGGCCTGACCTGCGAGAAGTACGTGGTGATCGGCGACGGCCAGCTGCGCGGCCAGGAGTCCTGCTGAGTTGAGCAAGGCGGTGGCAGTTCGGCGCGTCGGCATGCTCGGCGGTACCTTCGACCCGGTGCATATCGGTCACCTGCGCAGTGCGCTGGAAGTGGCCGAATTCATGCACCTGGACGAGTTGCGTCTGCTGCCCAACGCCCGCCCGCCGCACCGCGATACGCCACAAGTGGCGGCGCAGGACCGCTTGGCCATGGTGCGCAGCGCCGTAGAGGGTGTCGGCTGCCTGAGCGTGGACGCGCGTGAGCTGGCGCGCGACAAGCCGTCGTACACCATCGACACCCTGGAATCGGTGCGTGCCGAGCTGAACGGGCACGACCAGTTGTTCCTGATCATGGGTTGGGACGCGTTCTGCGGCCTGCCCAGCTGGCACCGCTGGGAAGAGTTGTTGCAACACTGTCACATCCTGGTGCTGCAACGCCCGGATGCTGATGTCGAACCCCCTGACGAGCTGCGCAACCTGCTGGCTGCGCGCTCACAGAACGACCCCACCGCCATGTCCGGCCCGGCGGGGCATATTTCGTTCGTCTGGCAGACGCCGCTCGCGGTGTCCGCCACGCAGATCCGACAGCTGCTGGCCAGCGGCAAGTCGGCGCGGTTCCTGGTGCCGGACGCAGTACTGGCCTATATCGAGGCGCACGATCTGTATCGTGCGTCCAACTGACGGCGCCCACGGGCGCCTCATTCAATGAGTTGAACGAGTTTTATATGACCAAGCAGAAAATCAATGGCATCAGTGGCGAAGAGCTGGTCGCGCTGACCAAGGCCGCGCTGGAAGACGTCAAGGCCCAGGACATCCAGGTTATCGACGTGCGCGAGAAGCACAGCCTGACCGACTTCATGATCATCGCCACCGGTACTTCCAATCGCCAGATCAACGCGATGCTGGAAAAGGTCCGTGAAGCGGTCAAGGCCAAGGGCGCTCAGCCACTGGGCGAAGAAGGCAAGGGCGACAGCGACTGGGTGCTGCTGGACCTGAACGACGTCATCGTGCACATGATGACCGCCGCCGCGCGCCAGTTCTACGACCTGGAGCGCCTGTGGCTGGGTGCCGAGCAGAGCCGCGCCAACGATGGCAAGCACCACAGCCCGGAGCACGCGCACGAGTATTCCGACAAGCTCAAAGACCGGGAATAAGGAAGCGTCGTGCGTCTGCGTCTGATCGCGGTCGGCTCGCGCATGCCCAAGTGGGTCGAGGAAGGCTGGCATGAATATGCCAAGCGCCTGCCCCCGGAGCTTGCGCTCGAGCTGGTGGAAATCCCGCTGAATACCCGCGGCAAGAACGCCGATGTCGCCCGCCTGATCCGTCAGGAGGGCGAGGCGATGCTGAGCAAGGTGCAGCCCGGGGAACGCATCGTCACGCTGGAGGTCCATGGCAAGCCGTGGAGTACCGAGCAGCTGGCGGGCGAGCTGGACCGTTGGCGCCTGGATGCGCGTACGGTCAACCTGATGGTGGGCGGCCCGGAAGGGCTGGCGCCGGAGGTCTGCGCACGCAGCGAGCAGCGTTGGTCGCTGTCGCCGCTGACGTTGCCGCACCCGTTGGTAAGGATACTGATCGGCGAGCAGATCTATCGCGCCTGGACCGTGCTGTCCGGGCATCCGTACCACAAATGAACCTGTAAGCCCGCCGATGCCGCAGCAGATCCGCCTCAAGGACCACGAGAAAGACGCCCGCCTGGTGCGCAACCGCGTCGTCGTGGGCGCCGTGGCGGTGGTGCTGCTCGTCTGCGTATTGATCGCCCGGCTCTACTTCCTTCAGGTCATCCAGTTCGACTACCACTCGACGCTGTCGGAAAACAACCGGGTGCATGTGCAGCCGATCCCGCCGACCCGCGGGCTGATCTTCGACCGCAACGGGGTGATCGTCGCCGACAACCGGCCCAGCTTCAGCCTGGTGATGACCCGCGAGCGCTCCGGCAACCCTGGCAAGTGGCAGGAAGTGCTGGATGTGATCGTCGAGGTGCTGGACCTCACCCCGGATGACCGCGCCCTGTTCGAGAAGCGCATGAAGCAGGGGCGTCGGCCATTCGAGCCGGTGCCGATCCTGTTCGAGCTCAACGAAGAACAGATCGCCCGTATCGCGGTCAACCAGTTCCGCCTGCCCGGTGTCGAGGTGGCGGCGCAGTTGGTACGTCACTACCCGCAGGGCGCGCACTTTGCCCACTCGGTGGGCTACGTGGGGCGGATCAACGAGAAAGAGCTGAAGACCCTCGACCCGGTGAACTACAGCGGCACCCACCACATCGGCAAGACCGGCATCGAGCGATTCTACGAAGACGACCTGCACGGCCAGGTGGGCTACGAGGAAGTCGAGACCAATGCCCGGGGCCGGGTGCTGCGGGTGCTCAAGCGCACCGACCCCAAGCCGGGCAAGGATATCGTGCTGAGCCTCGACATCAAGCTGCAGGAAGCGGCCGAGCAGGCGCTGGGCGGGCGGCGCGGCGCGATCGTGGCGCTCGACCCGCGCACCGGCGAAGTGCTGGCGATGGTCAGCCAGCCGAGCTTCGACCCCAACCTGTTCGTCACCGGCATCAGCTTCAAGGCCTATGCCGAGCTGCGCGACTCGATCGACCGGCCACTGTTCAACCGTGTGCTGCGCGGCCTGTACCCGCCGGGCTCGACCATCAAGCCGGCGGTGGCCATTGCCGGCCTGGACAGTGGGGTGGTGACCGCCTCCAGCCGGGTGTTCGACCCGGGCTACTACCAACTGCCCAACTACGACCACAAGTACCGCAACTGGAACCGCACCGGCGATGGCTGGGTGGACCTGGATGTGGCGATCATGCGCTCGAATGACACGTACTTCTACGATCTTGCACACAAGATGGGCATCGACCGCTTGTCCAACTACATGAACCGGTTCGGCATCGGGCAGAAGGTCTCGCTGGACATGTTCGAGGAATCCCCCGGTCTGATGCCGTCCCGTGAATGGAAGCGCGCCACCCGCCGCCAGGCCTGGTTCCCGGGCGAAACGCTGATCCTCGGTATCGGCCAGGGCTACATGCAGACCACGCCGCTGCAACTGGCCCAGGCCACCGCGCTGATCGCCAACAAGGGGGTGTGGAACCGCCCGCACCTGGCCAAGACCATCGAAGGCCAGCCGCCGGTGGACGAGAACCCGATGGAGAACATCGTCCTGCGCGACAAGTCCGACTGGGCCAAGGTCACCCATGGCATGGAGCAGGTGATGCACGGTGCCCGTGGTACCGCGCGCAAGGCGGCCCTTGGCTCGCAATACCGTATCGCCGGCAAGAGCGGCACCGCGCAGGTGGTGGCGATCAAGCAGGGCGAGAAGTACGACCGCAACAAGCTCCAGGAGCGCCACCGCGACCACGCCCTGTTCGTTGCCTTCGCCCCCGCCGAAGACCCGAAGATCGTGGTCTCGGTGATGGTCGAGAACGGCGAGTCCGGCTCCGGTGTCGCCGCCCCCGTGGTACGCCAGGTCATGGACGCCTGGCTGCTCGACGAGAACGGCCGGCTCAAGCCTGAGTTCGGCCCCGCCACAGTCGCCCAGGAAACGGCCCCGTGATGAACAACTTCGATCGCATGCTCTCCAGCGAAGACGTGATGCGCCGACGCGCCAGCTTCCTGCAGCGCATCCACGTCGACGGCCCCTTGCTGCTCATCCTGCTGACGCTGGCCGCCGGCAGCCTGTTCGTGCTGTATTCGGCCAGCGGCAAGAACTGGGACCTGCTGATGAAGCAGGCCTCTTCCTTCGGCATCGGCCTGGTGTCGATGTTCATCATTGCCCAACTGGAGCCGCGCTTCATGGCACGCTGGGTGCCGCTGGCCTACCTCACCGGGGTGATGCTGCTGGTGGTGGTGGACGTGATGGGCCACAACGCCATGGGCGCCACGCGCTGGATCAACATCCCCGGGGTGATTCGCTTCCAGCCCTCGGAGTTCATGAAGATCATCATGCCGGCGACCATCGCCTGGTACCTGTCCAAGCGCACCCTGCCGCCGCATCTGAAGCACGTGGCGATCAGCCTGGTGCTGATCGGCGTACCGTTCATCCTCATCGTGCGCCAGCCCGACCTCGGCACGGCGCTGCTGATCCTCGCCTCCGGCGCCTTCGTGCTGTTCATGGGCGGCCTGCGCTGGCGCTGGATCATCAGTGTGATCGCCGCGGCGGTGCCGGTGGCAGTGGCCATGTGGTTCTTCGTCATGCACGACTACCAGAAGCAGCGCGTGCTGACCTTCCTCGACCCGGAAAGCGACCCGCTGGGCACCGGCTGGAACATCATCCAGTCCAAGGCGGCGATCGGCTCGGGTGGGGTATTCGGCAAGGGCTGGTTGCTGGGCACCCAGTCGCACCTGGACTTTCTTCCGGAAAGCCACACCGACTTCATCATCGCCGTGCTGGGCGAGGAATTCGGCCTGGTCGGCATTTGCCTGCTGCTGCTGATCTACATGCTGCTGATCGGCCGTGGGCTGATGATCACGGCCCAGGCGCAGACCCTGTTCGGCAAGCTGCTCGCGGGCAGCCTGACCATGACCTTCTTTGTTTATGTGTTCGTCAATATCGGTATGGTCAGCGGCCTTCTGCCCGTGGTGGGCGTGCCGCTGCCCTTCATCAGCTATGGCGGAACTTCGTTGGTGACGCTGCTGTCAGCGTTTGGCGTTCTGATGTCGATCCATACGCACCGCAAATGGATTGCTCAAGTTTGAAAAAGGTGAAGAATTCAATGCAAGCAGTGCGTGGCTGGTTTGCCCGTTGTGTGCCGTGGATCGGTGTGGTGGGCCTGTGCGGCGCTGTCCAGCAAGCCCTTGCCGGCGATTACGACGGCTCGCCCCAGGTGGCCGAGTTCGTTGGCGAGATGACCCGTGATTACGGCTTTGCCAGTGAGCAGTTGCTGGGCGTGTTCAGCGAGGTACAGCGCAAGCAGGCGATCCTCGACGCGATCTCGCGGCCGGCCGAGCGGGTCAAGCCGTGGAAAGAGTACCGTCCGATGTTCATCACCGACGCGCGCATCGCCCGCGGGGTGGACTTCTGGCGCCAGCACGAGGCGGTGCTGGCCCGCGCCGAGCAGGAATACGGCGTGCCGGCGCAGTACATCGTCTCGATCATCGGCGTGGAGACCTTCTTCGGCCGCAACACCGGCAACTACCGGGTGATCGACGCACTGTCCACCCTCGGTTTCGACTATCCGCCGCGTGCCGAATTCTTCCGCAAGGAGCTGCGCGAGTTCCTGCTGCTGGCCCGTGACGAGCAGCTCGACCCGCTGACGCTCAAGGGCTCCTACGCCGGCGCCATGGGCCTGCCGCAATTCATGCCGAGCAGCTTTCGCAACTACGCGGTGGATTTCGACGGCGACGGCCACATCAATATCTGGAACAACCCTGACGATGCCATCGGCAGCGTCGCCAGCTACTTCAAGCGTCACGGCTGGGTAGCCGGTGGGGCCGTGGTCAGCCGCGCGCAGGTCGCAGGCGCCAGCGCCGACGAAGGCCTGACCACCGGCATCGAGCCGGTCAAGACCGTGGGGCAGTTGCGAGCGCTGGGCTGGTCGAGTCATGATGCGCTGCGCGATGATCTGCCGGTCACCGCCTTCCGCCTGGAAGGTGAGTACGGCCCCGAGTACTGGATGGGCCAGAAGAACTTCTACGCGATCACTCGCTATAACCGCAGCGTGATGTATGCCATGGCGGTGCATCAGCTTGCCGAACAGCTGGTTCAAGCACGGGGCGTCAAGTAATGCGCGCAATCATATCTGCCAACACCTTCAAGCTGCTGACCTGCGTCACCGTCGGCATGCTCCTGGTCAGCTGCTCTACCAGCCGCCCGACCTCCCAGGGCAGCGGCAACGCGGTGCGTTCGCAGCCGGGCCTGGACATCAACCGCGCCCACAAGGATGGCGCGCCGTGGTGGGACGTGGACGTCAACAAGATCCCCGATGCCACCCCGACCGTGCACACCGGCAACTACAAGGCCAACCCGTACACGGTGCTGGGCAAGACCTATTACCCGATGCAGGACTCGCGCAACTACCGCGCCGAGGGCACTGCCTCGTGGTACGGCACCAAGTTCCACGGGCAGAACACCGCCAACGGCGAACTGTACGACCTCTATGGCATGAGCGCGGCGCACAAGACCTTGCCGCTGCCGGCCTACGTGCGGGTGACCAACCTGGCCAACGGCCGCAGCGTGATCCTGCGGGTCAACGACCGTGGGCCGTTCTATTCCGACCGCATCATCGACCTGTCCTACGCTGCGGCGAAGAAGCTCGGCTATGCCGAGAGCGGTACCGCCCATGTGCGCGTCGAAGGTATCGACCCGCAGCAATGGTGGGCCCAGCGTGGCCAGCAGCCGCCGCTGATGCTCAAGGAGCCGCAGGTCGCCCAGGCCCAGCCGATCGCCGCCAGCACCGGGCGTGTCGAGCAGTGGACCCCGCCGCCGCAGCAGCACGCGGCACCCGTGGTGCCGGTGCAGCTGAGCGGCAACAACGTGCCGAACAGCAACGGTGGCAGCATCCTGCAGGTGGGCGCCTTCGCCAACCCGGACGCCGCCGAGCTGCTGCGCTCCAAGCTGAGCACCATGGTCAGTGCGCCGGTGTTCATCAGCTCCGTCGTGCGTAATCAGCAGACCCTGCACCGAGTCCGCCTGGGGCCGATCAACAGCCAGGGCGAGATCCAGCAGACCCAGGACAGCATTCGCCTGGCCAATCTCGGCCAGGCCAAAGTCGTCACCGACTAGCAGCGGCAAGCTTCAAGCTGCAAGCCTCAAGAAAAAGCCACGGTGCACGCCTGCTCTTTCTTGCCGCTTGAAGCTTGCGGCTTGCAGCTCTTGCTGTCGGTTTGTTCATGAATTGCCGGGCGTTGCCATGTACAATGCCCGCTTTTGCCCGCAGCGGCATTAGGTCGCACTTTTGCGGGCCAGGCCATTGGCCATAAAACTAGACTGACGGGGCGCCGGGCACACGATGTGGCCCGCGGAACATCAGACCATTAGCGATTTACGAGAGACGGATGAACATCACCAACCTTGCCAAACGACTTTGCCTGCCTGTTCTGCTGCTGATCACGCCTGTCGCCTTCGCGGCCGAGCAGATGATGCCGGCACCACCGCAACTGGCCGCCAAATCCTATGTACTCATGGACGCGGCCAGCGGCAACGTGCTGGTCGAGAACAACGGTGACGAGCGTCTGCCACCAGCCAGCCTGACCAAGCTGATGACCGCTTACATCGCCACCCTCGACATCCGTCGTGGCCAGATCGGCGAGAACGACCCGGTGACCGTCAGCGAAAACGCCTGGCGCACCGGCGGTTCGCGCATGTTCATCAAGGTCGGCAGCCAGGTGACCGTCAGCGACCTGCTGCACGGCATCATCATCCAGTCCGGCAACGATGCATCGGTGGCCCTGTCCGAGCACATCGCCGGCAGCGAAGACGCCTTCGCCGACATGATGAACAAGACTGCCGCCGACCTGGGCATGGGCAACAGCCACTTCATGAACCCGACCGGCCTGCCGAACCCGGAGCACTACTCCTCGGCCCACGACATGGCCCTGCTGGCACGCGCGATCATCAACGAAGACCCTGCGCACTACGCCATCTACTCGCAGAAAGAGTTCTTCTGGAACAACATCAAGCAGCCTAACCGCAACCTGCTGCTGTGGCGCGACAAGACCGTCGACGGCCTGAAAACCGGCCACACCGACGAAGCCGGCTACTGCATGGTCGCCTCCGCCGTCCGTGACGGCCAGCGCCTGATCGCCGTGGTGTTCGGCACCAACAGCGAGCAATCGCGTGCCGCCGAAACGCAAAAGCTGCTGACCTACGGCTTCCGCTTCTTCGAAACCCAGACCTTCTATCAGAAGGGCACCGAGCTGACTCAGGCCCCGGTTTGGAAAGGCGCTACCAACCAGGTGAAAGCTGGCCTGGCCAACGACCTGACCATGACCATGCCTAAAGGCCAGTTGAAACGCCTGCAGGCTTCGATGAGCATGAATCCGCAACTGACCGCTCCGATCGCCAAAGGTGACGTGATCGGCAAAGTGGAAGTCAAACTGGACGAGAAAGTGATTCACAGCGCCGACCTGATCGCCCTCGATGGCGTGGAAGAAGCTGGTTTCTTCGGCCGTATGTGGGACAGCATCCGCCTGTTCTTCTATGGTTTGTTCAACTGATACGTGACCTGCATGCCCCCGTGAACCAGGCGGGGGCGTTGCTGTTGCCACGGCTTACGAGGCCATCCCGCAATGAGCGAAGAAGACGTCAAGTCGCATAAGATCGAATTCCCTTGCGAGGACTATCCGATCAAAGTGATCGGCGATACCGTGGTCGGTTTCAAGGACACGGTGATCGAGATCCTCAGCAAGTACGCCAAGGTCGATCTGGCCACGCTGGCGGAGCGCCAGAGCAAGGAAGGCAAGTACACCACGGTGCAGCTGCACATCATTGCCGAAAGCGAAGATCAACTGCACGACATCAACAGTGCCCTGCGTGCCACCGGCATCGTGAAAATGGTGCTGTGATGAGCGCATGCCTCGGTATACGCGAGCTCGGCCTGCAGCCCTATGAACCGGTGCTGGAGGCCATGCGTCGCTTTACCGAGGCGCGTGGCCCGGATGCCCAGGACGAAGTCTGGCTGGTGGAGCACCCGGCGGTGTTCACCCAGGGCCAGGCTGGCAAGGCCGAGCATCTGCTGGTGCCTGGCGACATCCCGGTGGTGAAGACCGATCGTGGCGGCCAGGTGACCTACCACGGCCCCGGCCAATTGGTCGCCTACCTGCTGCTGGATGTGCGCCGCCTGGGCTTTGGTGTGCGCGAACTGGTCAGCCGCATCGAGCAGACGCTGATCGAGCTGCTCGCCAGCTACGGCGTGCAGGCTAACGCCAAGCCCGATGCCCCTGGCGTATATGTCGATGGAGCGAAAATCGCCTCCCTTGGCCTGCGAATCCGCAACGGTCGTTGCTTCCACGGCCTTGCTCTGAATGTGGACATGGACCTTGCGCCATTCCGCCGAATCAATCCCTGTGGGTATGCGGGGCTGGCGATGACCCAGCTGCGCGACCTGGCAGGCCCGATCGAACTCGACGAGGTCAGGACAAGGCTGCGCGGACAGCTGGTCAAGCACCTCGACTACGCTGAGCAGACGACCCTCACGGGCGGAATCGACTGAATATGACAACTGTGCAAGAAGCCGTGCCGAACCTGATCCCGACGCAAGACGTCACCTCGCGCCCCGCGCCCAAGAAAGTCGAAGCCGGCGTGAAGCTGCGCGGCGCCGAAAAGGTGGCGCGCATTCCGGTGAAGATCATCCCCACCGAAGAACTGCCGAAGAAACCCGACTGGATTCGCGTGCGCATCCCGGTTTCGCCGGAAGTCGACCGTATCAAGCAGCTGCTGCGCAAGCACAAGCTGCACAGCGTGTGCGAAGAGGCCTCCTGCCCGAACCTGGGTGAGTGCTTCTCGGGTGGCACCGCCACCTTCATGATCATGGGTGACATCTGCACACGTCGCTGCCCGTTCTGCGACGTCGGCCATGGCCGGCCGAAGCCGTTGGACCTGGACGAGCCGAAGAACCTTGCCGTGGCCATTGCCGACCTGCGCTTGAAGTACGTGGTGATCACTTCGGTGGACCGCGACGACCTGCGCGACGGCGGTGCCCAGCACTTCGCCGACTGCATTCGCGAGATTCGCGCGCTGTCGCCGGGTGTGCAGCTCGAAACCCTGGTTCCGGACTACCGCGGCCGTATGGACGTGGCGCTGGAAATCACCGCGCAGACCCCGCCGGATGTGTTCAACCACAACCTCGAAACCGTACCGCGCCTGTACAAGGCCGCGCGCCCGGGCTCGGACTACGACTGGTCGCTGGACCTGCTGCAGAAGTTCAAGCAGATGGTGCCGCACGTACCGACCAAGTCCGGGCTGATGCTGGGCCTGGGCGAGACCGACGAGGAAGTGATCGAGGTCATGCACCGCATGCGTGAGCACGAGATCGACATGCTCACCCTCGGCCAGTACTTGCAGCCGTCGCGCAGCCACCTGCCGGTGCAGCGCTTCGTGCACCCGGACACCTTCGCCTGGTTCGCCGAGGAAGGCTACAAGATGGGCTTCAAGAACGTCGCTTCCGGCCCGCTGGTACGCTCCTCGTACCACGCCGACCAGCAGGCTCACGAAGCCAAGATCAAACTCTGACACGGGCTTGAGCTGAACATGCCGATGTGCGCCGCGAGGCCGCATCGGCATTTTTGTTTGTGTGGGGGGCATTCCCCATGCCCAGGTACGTGAGTTCCAGCCAGTCTGGCGCACCTGAAACTGCAAGGAGTTGCTCGATGAATTGTGTTGAAACGCTCGACTCACCACTGCCCCGGGCCTTGCCGGCCAATGCGCGCTTCGCCATTGTCGCCCCGGCCGGGCCTGCCCGGCTGGACGCCCACAAAGCGCTTCAGTGGTTCAGCGATCGTGGCTACCAATGCCGGCTATACCCTGGTGTGAACATGGCCGAAGGTTACCTGGCCGGTAGCGACCAGCAGCGCCTGCAAGACCTGCACGATGCCTTCCAGGCCCCGGACATCGACGCCATTGTGTGCATGCGTGGCGGCTACGGCAGCATGCGCCTGCTGGATGCGCTGGACTTCGACCTGATCCGTCGCCACCCCAAGCCGCTGGTGGGCTACAGCGATATCACCGCGCTGCATACGGCGCTCAATCGGCATGCCGGGCTGATTACCTTCCACGGCACGATGCTCAATGCCGATCTGTTGGGGGGCAAGCTTGAGCCGACGGTGAGCTCACTGTTCGAGCAGCTGGATGGGCGGCTGGGGGAGGGGGATGCGATTGTTCATCCGACGGCTTACCCGCTGACGACGGTTGTGCCGGGCGTGGCGAGCGGGCGGCTGGTGGGGGGCAACCTGTCGATGCTCGGTGCCACCTTGGGCACGGTGGCCGAGCTGGATAGCCAGGGCGCCATTCTGTTCATCGAGGACGTCAACGAGCCGCTATACCGGGTTGACCGCCTGCTGACCCAGCTGCGCCTGGCGGGCAAGCTGCAAGGCCTGCGGGGTGTGCTGGTGGGGGACTTTGCCGGGGTGACGGTTGCAGCGATAACGCCGCTGCTGCTGGATATCTTCGGTCCGCTCGGGGTGCCGGTACTGGCCGGGTGGCGCAGCGGGCACTGTGATCCGAACCTGTGTTTGCCGATGGGGGCCAGAGTGCGGCTGGATGCTGAAGAGCAGCGCGTGGTGCTGTCGCAGGATCTGTTCAAGGGTTGAGATCGCCGGGGCTGCTTTGCAGCCCTATCGCGGCGCGAGGCCGCTCCTACAGGTAGGTCGCATTTCTCTGTAGGAGCGGCCTTGTGCCGCGAAAGGGGCGCAAAGCGCCCCTCATATTCACTAGCGGCGCAGGCTATCCAGCAATTTGTGCGTCGGATAGCCATCCGCCGGCCAGCCCTGGCCCTGCTGGGCATTGCGAATGGCCTTGCGGGTGTTGGCGCCGATGATGCCATCGGGGTTACCCGCCTCGTGCCCGCTGGCATTGAGCAGGGTCTGCAGTTCGATTCGCTCGCTGCGGCTCAAGGGCAGGTCGTCCTTCGGCCAGTTGCCGGCGATGAACCCCCAGCCATAGAAACGATCGCCCAGCAGGCTGACCGCCAGCGCGTAGGACGACGAGTTGTTGTACTTGAGGATCGCGCGGAAGTTGTCCAGCACCAGGAACGCCGGGCCGCGAGCGCCAGCCGGCAGCAGCAGGGCGGCGGACAGTTGGCTGCTGTTGGCCGGCAGCTGGGTGCCCGTCGGTAGTCTCACGCCTAGTTGCAACCATTCGTTGACGCTCTTGCGCTGGCTGCCGTCGGCCAGCCAGAAGTCGAAGCCGGCAGGTACCTGCACTTCGAAGCCCCAGGGTTGACCGCGTTTCCAGCCAGACGCCTGCAAGTAGTGCGCGGTCGACGCCAGGGCGTCGGCGGTGCTGTTCCAGATATCGCGGCGGCCGTCACCGTCGAAGTCCACGGCGTGGGTCAGGTAGGTGGTGGGGATGAACTGGGTCTGGCCCATGGCCCCGGCCCAGGAGCCGCGCATGGCGTCGGGCTGGATGTCGCCGTTCTGCAGGATCTGCAGGGCGGCGATCAGCTGGTCTTGGGCGAACTGCGGGCGACGGCC
Source organism: Pseudomonas sp. TWI923 (assembly GCF_039673365.1). Classification (NCBI taxonomy): domain Bacteria; kingdom Pseudomonadati; phylum Pseudomonadota; class Gammaproteobacteria; order Pseudomonadales; family Pseudomonadaceae; genus Pseudomonas; species Pseudomonas sp. TWI923. Next base: position 44,194 of record NZ_JBDJLM010000027.1, read on the forward strand.
TTCGTAAGCCAGGGTAGCCAGCGAGCGGATCACCGATTTGCTGCCCTGGAACTGACCGAAGTTGCTCTCCATGCCCCACACCGACACCAGCACCTGGCGGTCGACGCCGTAGCGCTGCTCGATACGGGTCAGCAACTCGGCGTTCTGCTCCAGCAGCTTCTTGCCGTTGCGCACGCGCAGGGGTGAGAGCGCGCCGTCCAGGTATTCCCAGACCGGGCGGGTGAACTCGGGTTGGCTGCGGTCGGCCTTGATCACGTCCATGTCCGGGGTAACGCCGAGGAAGGCACGGTCGAACAGGTTCGGGCTGATGCCGGCTTGCAGGGCCTGTTGACGGAAACCCGCCTGCCATTGGGCGAAAGTCTGCAGGGGCTGGATTTCTGTGCTGGTGTCGGCGCTGGTACCGGGCAGCGTCACTACAGGGGCGGGCTGGGCAGGTGCCAGCGGTAGGGCGTCGGCGGCGGTGGGTTTCTCAGCGCAGGCGACGAGCAGGACGAAGCTGGTGGCTGCGATCAGCTGGCGGGGGGGCCAGCGGTGGGAAAGGCTGGAAAGCATGCACAGGTCCAAGGCTTACAGGTCAGGCGTGAACCTTACCATGGCTGCCGGGCCGACCGGAAAATTATGCATGTGAGCAATCGTATCGATGGGCGCTTGCTCAAGTGATTGTCAACTGACAGAACTGTCAGTTGTGCCTGGATACGCCGTTTTATATGTTGCGTATCGTCAGTAAGTTTAATGGTCGTTGTATCAGTGAAGTTTGCCGCAAACTTTCGAAGTTCGTTCGCTTGTCCGTCGAACAGTAATTTCAGGCGGCCATTAAGCAAGAAACCTCCCAATTTCTCGATTGGAAGGCTTCGCGGCGGTAGCTGCCTTTGCCCTTTTCCGGTTTTTCCTGGCGGCAGTGGAACAGGGGTTGGGCGACGATCGACTTGGCTTTGTTGGGCGGATGCTTCTTGGATTTCCTGGTCATTTCGATACCTCTCGAGTAGGGCGGGCAGAGTAAGCCATCCCTGGACTACCGAGCCAATTGATTGAAACTATGTGAGGATGGCGTCGATGAACATCACAAGATCAATAAAGCCAAGCTTCGCCCTACCGTTAGTGATGTTCATTATTCTGGGCTTGAGTGGCTGTATCGGGCCGCGTGTCGATGAGCCCTTGCGCCCCCCTCCAGCGCCACCGCAGCCATCGGGGGTACTTGATGTCGCGGCCCGGCTGAATGCGCGTTATGCGAACACGGTGGAGAGTTGCAGCAATGGCGGGGCTGCCCTTGAGTGCTCGGGGGTATTGATCAGGCGCTCGAGTTCCAGCAACTTCTGGGTACACAGCACGGCGGCTGCAGCATTGGGTTCGGTCACTTTCTCCTACCTGCGTGCCGATGCGACGATTTCGCTGGCGGATGCCAGTGGCTTCATCTTCATGGACAAACAGACTGCCCAGCAGCAAGGCAAGTCATGGGCTGAGCCGCGCTGTATCTATCCGTTGATCGCAGGTACTCAGAATGCCGGAAGGCCGGAAAATGGCTGCGGTTTTGCGACACGTGCGGGCGCTGAGCAAAGCACCTGTAGCGGGTTGACCGACCGAGTGGAGACTGTCGAGTCATGGTTAGCGAATTTTAAAAAGTACGGGTCGAATCCCCGTAATCAATGCTCGCTGAGCACGCGTGATGCCAAACAGTTCATGGTCAGTCTCAAGGTGCGGGGCTCTTTGCAACAGGCCAGCACCCTGCTGAACGAACTGTTGATCCCGACCTGGGATGCGAACACGCCGGAGCGGCTGCCCATCGAAGCCTTCTTCTACAACGCTGCTAGTCCCGGCAGCCTGATCACCGCCCAAATGCTGCGTCACGATTACCGCGTGCGAACCGGCCTGTCGCTGCCGCTCGTCAGGCTCGACTTTGCCAAGCCTGCGACCCAGCGCTTCAGTCAGCGTCCCCAGGACCAAGAGGATGGCTGGCAGGTAGCCGAGCGGCTCAACGCCCGTTTCGCGGACAAGTCCCGGCAGTGCGCCGACGGTCGTGCACCGGTGTATTGCAATGGCGTGCTGGCGCGCGCCACGCAATACAGCACCGCGTTCCATGCCTGGAACCCGAATCCGAATACCAATCCCAAGGATGCGGTTCCATTCTCGTACATGAGAGCGGACGTCAAGACGGTGAAACTGTTCTACCCGCAGGGGCTGCTTTTCGACCATCTGGGGTACACGCCAGGCGGCCTGGTAGCGATCGCACCACTTTGCATTTTCATGGCTGACGCCAACACATGGGGCCGCGCCACGCTCCAAGGCTGTGGTGCGGAAGGTGGCTACCCTACCGACAGTGGTCCTTGCGCGTCGATGAACATCAATGATCTGACGGCACTTGGCACGCATTTTCGACAAGTGCCTGCAAGTCCGACCTGGCAGCGCTTGCATCATCAGTGCAGCTTGGCGATCGAGCCCAACAGCTTCATGCTCGCGATCGATGGGCGAGCCCAGTTGATCAACGGAACGGAGAGCCCGTATCACGGGTACAACGAAATTCTGCTCAATGCCTGGGCGCAGAACATCCCTGATCAGTTGCCACTGGATGCGGTCTTTTACACCTCTGCGGGTGGCGCAGCTGCACTCGGGCAGGCGAAGCAGATACAGCAGGATCTGTTCCGTAGCTCCGCCAGCCTTGTAAAACCGGTCGTGCGCGTGGACTTCGGTGTGGCTGAGCAGGTATTCAGCTATCGTCGGGAAGACCAAGGGTACTGACGATGAGGTGAGGGCAGGTCGTTTACTCGGCCGGCAGTGCCAATCGCTGCCCGGCCATCAGCAGCGACAAGCGCGCCAGGCTGGTCCAGGGCGAACCCTGGGCCTGCCCTTTGATTTGCGCATCAATACGCTGGGCATCCTGCAACAGCATGGCCCAGCGCTGCGCCGAGAGACGTTGCAGGGCTTTGCTCACCAGCGGACGGCGCTTGTCCCACACCGGTGGCCGGGCCTGGCTGAAGGCCTTGTCCAGCGGCACCCCCTGGCTGAACTGCTGGGCCAGCCCCGCCAGCAGGCGCAGTTCACGGGCCAGGGCCCAGAGGATCACCGGCGGCTCGACACCTTCGCCGCGCAGCCCCTCGAGCATACGCAGAGCATGGGCTGCCTCGCCGTTGAGGATGGCATCGACCAGGCCGAACACATCGAAACGTGCGCTGTCGGCAACCGCCGCCTGCACGGTCTCGACGGTGATCTGGTTGCCATCGGCCAACAGCTTGAGCTTTTCGATTTCCTGGGCGGCGGCCAGCAGGTTGCCTTCGACCCTGGCAGCGATCATGTCGACCGCATCGCGCTGGGCTGTCAGGCCGGCCTGTGAGAGGCGCTGGTTGATCCACTGCGGCAACTGCTGGGCGTCCACCGGCCAGATCTGGATGAACTGGCAGTGACCGCCCTCGATCAGTGCCTTGCCCCACTTGGTTTTCTGCGCGCTGCCATCGAGCTTGGGCAGGCTGATCAGCAGCAAGGTGTCTTCGGCGGGGTTGGCGCAGTACTCGATGAGTGCGGCCGCGCCCTTGTCGCCAGGCTTGCCCGAAGGCAGGCGCAACTCCAGCAGGCGGCGCTGGGCGAACAGCGAGAGGCTGGCTCCGGCCAGCAACAGGTTGCCCCAGTCGAAGTTGGCATCGGCGCTGAACACCTGGCGCTCGTCGTAACCTTGCTGGCGCGCGGCGCCTCGAATGGCGTCGGCGGCTTCCTGGCACAGCAGCGGGTCGTCGCCGCTGACGATATACACAGGCGCCAGCTGGCCCTGCAGGTGTTTGTTGAGTTGGGCTGGGGAGAGTTTCATGGCGAAAGGCGGGGTGCCGGGGCACCCCGTTCAGGCTCAGTTGGCCGGGACTTCCAGCGGGGACTGCTGGGGCGTCTCGTCGCGGACGCGTTGTGCTTCCTGCAGTGCCTGGGCTTCGGCGCGGGCGCGTTCGTCGGCCTTGTGCTGCAGGTCGGCCAGACGATCCGGGGTCAGCTGTTGCAGGCGGACCATCATGTTCTGCACCAGGTCGGTGCGCATTTCCTGACGAACCTGGGTCGCTTCCTGACCAGAACCGGTGATGTTGTTGCCATCGTGCACGTAGTAGCGCTGCACTTGCAGTTTGTCTTCCAGAAGCACGGTGTCGTTCTGGCCTTCGATGGCATAGTTCAGCACCGTGGTCAGCTCGTATTCCGCCGAGCGGTTACCGCCGCTGTAGGTCGCCGCGCGCTGGGTTTCCTGCTCGTTTGTGAGCACCAGCTTATACGGAGCACCGCTGTACACCTTCACGCCACTGTTCTGCAGGGTGTTGCGCAGTTGCTTGACGGTTTCGCCGTAGGCATTGCGGGCGCTGAGGTCCAGCTCCTTGATGGTCAGTTCGGTGGTGCCGGTGCCGCGCAGCTGGAAACCACAGGCGCTGAGCAGTACGGCCAGGCCCATTACCAGCAGATTGCGTTTGATCATGTTGTAGCTCCCTCGTGGGCCGAATACGCCCGCCCTCGGCATTCGCGGGCGGGCGTTGCCATCAATTGGCGACGATGTTGACCAGCTTGCCCGGTACCACGATGACCTTGCGGATGGTCAGGCCATCGGTGAAGCGCAGGACATTCTCGTTGTTGCGGGCGGCCGCTTCGATCTGCTCGCGACTGGCGGCGGCAGGCATGTCCACCTGGCCGCGCAGCTTGCCGTTGACCTGTACCACCAGCGTGACGGTGTCCTGCACCAGCGCGCTTTCGTCAACGGCCGGCCAGCCGGCGTCGATCACGGCCTGGTCGTGGCCCAGGTGTTTCCACAGCTCGTGGGAAATGTGCGGGGTGATCGGCGACAGCAGCAGGGTTACGGCTTCGAGGCCTTCCTGCAGCAAGGCACGGTCCTGGGCGGTAGCTTGCGGGGCCTTTTCCAGCACGTTCATCACGGTCATCACCTGGGCGATGGCGGTGTTGAACTTGTGGAACTGGCCGACATCGGTGCTGGCCTGCTTGATCGCCGCGTGGATGGCGCGGCGGATGACTTTTTGTGCGTCGTCGAGCGAGGCGACATCCAGTTTGCCTGGCAGGCCCTGGGCAACGTGGGCCTGGGCCAGGCGCCAGACGCGGCGCAGGAAGCGGCTCGCGCCCTCGACGCCGGAGTCGGACCATTCCAGGCTCATGTCGGGCGGCGAGGCGAACATCATGAACAGACGGCAGGTGTCGGCGCCGTAGACGTCGATCATCGACTGCGGGTCGACGCCGTTGTTCTTCGACTTCGACATCTTCTCGGTGCCGCCGATTTCCACCGGCAAGCCGTCGGTCTTCAGGCGTGCGCCGATGATCTTGGCTTTGGCATCACGCTCGATCTCGACGTCGGCCGGGTTGAACCAGTCCTTGCCGCCGTTGCTGGCGACGCGGTAGTAGGTTTCGGCGACGACCATGCCCTGGGTGAGCAGGTTCTTGAACGGCTCGTTGGAGGTGACCAGGCCTTCGTCGCGCATCAGCTTGTGGAAGAAGCGCGCGTACAGCAGGTGCAGGATGGCGTGTTCGATGCCACCGATGTACTGGTCGACCGGCAGCCAGTGGTTGGCAGCTTTCGGGTCCACCAGGCCCTTGTCGTAGTTCGGCGAGGCGTAGCGGGCGAAGTACCAGGACGACTCGACGAAGGTGTCCATGGTGTCGGTTTCGCGCTTGGCCGCAGTGCCGCATTTCGGGCAGGTGCATTCATAGAATTCGGGCATGCGCGCCAGCGGCGAGCCGGCGCCGTCCGGCACCACGTTCTCCGGCAGGGTGACCGGCAGCTGGTCTTCCGGCACCGGCACGTCGCCGCACGCTGGGCAGTGGATGATCGGGATCGGGCAGCCCCAGTAGCGCTGGCGGCTGATACCCCAGTCGCGCAGGCGGAACTGGGTGCGCGACTTGCCGAGGTCCTTGCGGATCAGGGCGGCTTCCATGGCGTCGAAGGCGCCGGCGAAGTCCAGGCCGTCGAAGTCGCCGGAGTTGATCAGTTGGCCGTGCTCGCCATAGGCGGCCTGCCATTCGCTGGAAACTTCATCACCGGCGCTGGTGCGCACAACGGCCTTCACCGGCAGGTTGTACTTGTGGGCGAACTCGAAGTCGCGCTCGTCGTGGGCCGGCACGGCCATCACGGCGCCGTCGCCGTAGTGCATCAGCACGTAGTTGGCGACCCACACCGGCAGCTTCTCGCCGGTCAGCGGGTGTTCGACCAGCAGGGAAGTGGCCATGCCCTTCTTCTCCTGGGTGGCCATGTCGGCTTCGGCGACGCTGCCGCTCTTGCACTCGTCGATGAACGCCTGCAGCGCCGGGTTGCCCTGGGCGGCCTGGGTGGCCAGCGGGTGCTCGGCGGCGACGGCGACGTAAGTGGCGCCCATCAGGGTGTCGGGGCGGGTGGTGAAGACTTTCAGCGTGCCTTCGTGGCCGATGCTGGCCTGGTCGTAGGGGAACTGCACTTCCATGCCGCGCGACTTGCCGATCCAGTTGCGCTGCATGGTCTTGACCTGCTCAGGCCAGCCCGGCAGCTCGTCGAGGCTTTCCAGCAGCTCGTCGGCGTAGTCGGTGATGCGGAAGTAGTACATCGGGATTTCGCGCTTTTCGATCAGCGCGCCCGAGCGCCAGCCACGGCCATCGATGACCTGCTCGTTGGCGAGCACGGTCTGGTCGGCCGGGTCCCAGTTCACGGTACCGTTCTTGCGGTAGATGATGCCTTTCTCGAACAGGCGGGTGAACAGCCACTGTTCCCAGCGGTAGTAGTCCGGCTTGCAGGTGGTGACTTCACGCGCCCAATCGATACCAAGGCCCAGGCTCTTGAGCTGGGTCTTCATGTAGTCGATGTTTTCGTAAGTCCACTTGGCCGGGGCGACGTTGTTCTTCATCGCCGCGTTTTCCGCCGGCATGCCGAAGGCGTCCCAGCCCATCGGCTGCAGGACGTTCTTGCCCAGCATGCGCTGGTAGCGGGCAATCACGTCGCCGATGGTGTAGTTGCGCACGTGGCCCATGTGTAGCTTGCCGCTCGGGTACGGGAACATCGACAGGCAGTAGTAGGTGTCCTTGCCTGGCTGTTCGGTAACAGCGAACGACTGTTGCTCGTCCCAGAACTTCTGGGCGGCGGCTTCGATATCACGGGGCGTGTATTGTTCGTGCATGGCTACTTTTTAACTGAGAGAGAAAGGACCCTGTTTCCAGGCAGCGGAACCTCGCTGCGACCGGCACTCCGGTGTCGATAGAGTGAACGCCGTAGCATACATGAGCGTCGCGCATCGTGGGAAACCCTGATTGCGTCCCCTGCCGCGCGGGCCGTTGGTCGCGGCGGGCAGCTGCTTTTCATGACAACGCTAAGCTCATTTGTGGGGGGAGATATTCTTACCTTCAATGAGGTGAACGGATGGGAGAGTCGCAACTACCTGCAAGCAAACCGGAGCTTTACGAACGCCTGATCGACCGCCTGGGCCTGGCACTGGAAGTGGCCAGAACCTCGGTACGATTGCGCGACGAGATGCCTGCCGAGCTGGAATTGCGTGGCCTGAGCCACGCCGAGTTCGAGGTGATCAAGGCCTACCTGGAGTCACTCCCGGCAGGTCGCCATGCAAGCGCCGGTGCCTACCCGCAACCGGAACCATCCTCGGCCAGGATCATCTGGCTCAAGGATCGAAAACGCGCCACTGCTCCAGCAAGATCCAGGACGCAGCCATCCCGATAGCCGTTCAGGTTTGCAGGCGCACGTGCTCACGCGCCGGTTCTTCAATACCCACACTGCGATCGGCGTCGACCTCCCCTTGAGGCCCGACGCCGATCCTCTTAGGCTGCATGCCTTCCATGGAGGTGTGCGATGCCGATTCGCTTTTTCATCAAACAATGGCTGATGCCGCCGGGCGTGCTGCTGCTGTTGCTGCTGGCGGCCTGGTGGTGGCGCCGGCGCCGGCCGCGCCTGGCGGCTGCGTGCTTTGCCCTGGGCCTGGGCGGGCTGTGGCTGATGAGCCTGCCGTTGGTCGTGGAGCAGGCGGCCCGGCAGTTGGAAACGGAGCCTGCGTTGGCGCCGCAGAGCTGGGCGAGCCTGGCAAGCCGTGCCGATGCCATCGTGGTGCTCGGCGCCGGGCGTGATCGAGGCGATCCGGCCTGGGGCGGCAGCGATCAACCTTCCTACCTGGCCCTGGAGCGCATGCGCTATGCCGCGCAACTGGCCAAGGCATCCGGATTGCCGGTGCTGACCAGCGGCGGCCTGCACTATGGCACGCCGCCGAGTGAGGCGCAGTTGATGGCTGAGCGGCTGCAGGCAGATTTCGGTGTCTCGGTCAGCTGGAAGGAAGAGGCCAGCCACACCACTTGGGAGAACGCCGCGCTCAGCGCGCAGGTTTTGCAGCCGCTGGGGATCCGCCGTGTGGTGGTGGTGACCCAGGCCTGGCACATGCAGCGCTCGCGCTGGAGCTTTGAGCGTGCCGGGTTCGAGGTGGTGCCGGCGCCGGTGGGGTTCCTCGGGCGCGATCATGCCCGGCCGTTCGCGGGGTTGCTGCCGGAAAGCCGGGCGATCTGGCAGAGCGGACAGTTATTGAACGAAGCGGTGGGGCTGGTGGGGTATCGGGTGTTCTACTGATATCCAGCATGCACTGGCCCCTGTAGGAGCGGCCTTGTGTCGCGAAAGGGCTGCGTAGCAGCCCCAGGGCATTGGCGTACATGCACAGATCGCGGGGCCGCTTTGCGGCCCTTTCGCGACACGAGGCCGCTCCTACAGGGTGAGCGGCGCCGGTCAGACAGTCTTGGCAATCCGCCCGGCCAGCAGCGCCCAACCCAGCAGCAATGCACAGACAATCGCCAGCGGCCACGAACGCCATTGCAGGTAAGGCGTCAGCTGTTGCATCGGCACTACCTCGCCATACAGCACCGCACGCTCGAACTGCGGGATCTGCGTGGTGATCTTGCCGAACGGGTCGATCAGCGCGGTTACGCCGTTGTTGGTGGCGCGGATCATCCAGCGGCCGGCTTCCAATGCCCGCATCTGCGCCATCTGCAGGTGCTGCAGCGGGCCGATCGAAGTGCCGAACCAGGTGTCGTTGCTGATGGTCAGCAGCAGGTCGCTGCGGGCTGCCAGGCTGGCGGCGAACTCGGGGTAGACCACTTCGTAGCAGATGTACGGCGCGATCTGGTAGCCCTTGGCCTGCAGCAGCGGCTGGTCCGCGGGGCCGCGGGCAAAGTCCGACATCGGCAGGTTGAAGAACTCGATCGCCCCGCGCAGCATGTCCTGCAGCGGCACGTATTCACCAAACGGCACCAGCTTCTGCTTGAGGTACAGGCCGTCGCCTTCACCGGTCACGGTGATGCCGTTGAAGTAGCGCCGCTGGTGGTGGACCATCTGCCGTACCGGCACCCCGGTGATCAGCGCCGAATGCCGCTCGGCGGCAAACGCCCCCATCATGTCGATGTAGCCCTGGGCCTGGTCCTTGAGCACCGGTACCGCGGTTTCCGGCCAGATCAGCAGGTCTACCGGTTTTGAGCTGAAGCTCATGTCACGGTACAGCGCCAGCTGGGCGTTGACGTGGGCCGGGTCCCATTTCAGGTCCTGTTCGACGTTGCCCTGCAGCGCGGCGACCTTGAGCGGGTCGCCGGCCGGCTGGGTCCAGGCGTGGCCCTTGAGCGCCATGCCGACGACCCAGGGCGCCACCAGCAACACGGCGCCGATGGCCAGGAACGATGGGCGCGCGCGCAGGCGGAGCAGGTTGCACAGCAATGCCGCGGTCAGCGCAAGGCAGAACGACACCAGCCACACACCGCCGAGCGGCGCCAGCCCGGCCAAGGGGCCGTCAAGCTGGCTGTAGCCGGCGTAGAGCCATGGGAAGCCGGTCAGGAACCAGCCGCGAAAAGCTTCCTGCAGCAGCCACAGCGCAGCGAAGCTCAGCGCATCGGCCAAGGGCGCCTCGTCGCGGCGCAACCAGCGCGCCCAGAGCCAGGCCGGCAAGGCGAAGAAAAACGCCAGGCAGGCGAAGAACGCCAGCAGCAGCAGGATCGCCAACAGCGGCGAGGCGCCGCCGTAGGTGTTCATGCTGACGTAGATCCACCAGGTGCCGGCGCCATACAGGCCGAAGCCGAAGCTCCAGCCGCGGGCCAGGGCCTGGCGCGGGCTGAGGGTACGCAGGCCGGCGTAGAACACGGCGATGGACAGCAGCGCCAACGGCCAGATGTCGAAAGGCGCCAGGGCCAGGAGGGTGGAAGCGCCGGCCACCATGGCCAGCAGGTTACCGGGCCAGCCGGGGCGGGTGATCCAGCGCATGTTCGTCCTTAACGGTTGATCGGTGTCAGGCGTAGCAGGTGTATCCGCCGGCTATCGGCGTTGAGAATGCGGAAGCGGTAGCCGCCGATCTCGGTGGTCTCGTTGCGTTTGGGCAGGTGGCCGAACGCACTCATCACCAGGCCGCCGACCGTGTCGAACTCGTCATCGGAGAATTCGCTGTCGAAGAACTCGTTGAAGTTCTCGATCGGGGTGAGTGCCTTGACCAGGAAGTCGCCGCTGGGCAGCGGCTTGATGTAGCTGTCTTCCTCGACGTCGTGCTCGTCTTCGATGTCGCCGACGATCTGTTCAAGCACGTCTTCGATGGTGACCAGGCCGGCCACACCGCCGTATTCGTCGATGACGATGGCCATGTGGTTGTGGTTGGCGCGGAACTCGCGCAACAGCACGTTCAGGCGTTTGGACTCGGGCACGAAGGTGGCCGGGCGCAGCAGGTCCTTGATATTGAAGCTGTCGCCGTTCTCTTTGAGGATCAGCGGCAGCAGGTCCTTGGCGAGCAGGATGCCAAGCACATCGTCATGGCTCTCGCCGATCACCGGGTAACGCGAGTGCGCGGCATCGATCACCGCTGGCAGGAACTCGCGTGGCGACTGGCTGGCCTTGATGCTGATCATCTGCGAGCGCGGCACCATGATGTCGCGCACCTGCAGGTCGGCGACCTGGATGGCGCCTTCGACGATGGTCAGCGCTTCGCTGTCGAGCAGCTTGTTCTGATGGGCTTCGCGCAGCAGTTCAAGCAGCTGCTGGCGGTTTTTCGGCTCATGGGCAAAAGCCTGGGTCAGTTTACCCAGCCAGGACTTTTGCCCGTTGCTCGATCGGTCTTCGCTCATGGCGGTTACTCGTGTTCCTTGCAGTGTCAGTGTGTGATTGGGTCGGTTTCGTCGTCAGCGTACGGGTCCGGGTGACCCAGTTCCGCCAGCAATTCCCGTTCCAGCGCTTCCATCTCTTCGGCTTCGTCGTCGTCGATGTGGTCGTAGCCGAGCAGGTGCAGGCAGCCATGGATGACCAGATGGGCCCAGTGCGCTTCGAGGGATTTGCCTTGTTCTTGAGCTTCGCGCTCGACCACGGCGACACAGATCACCAGGTCGCCGAGTAGCGGGATGTCCAGCAGGTCGTCGGGCACATCGGCGGGGAAGGACAGCACGTTGGTCGCGTAGTCCTTGTGCCGGTAGGTATGGTTCAGCTCGCGGCCTTCGGCTTCGTCGACCAGGCGGATGGTCATCTCGGAGTCGGCGCTGCGCTGGCGCAGGGCAAGCTCGCACCAGCGGCGGAAGGCGGCGTCATCCGGGCTGGCAGCATCCGTTGCCCGTTGCAGATCGAGTTCAAGCATCTTTGCCGCGCGCCTCGGGTTGGGCCTGTCGGGCTTCGAAGCGGTCGTAGGCTTCGACGATGCGTTGCACCAACGGATGGCGCACCACGTCCTTGGGCTGGAAATGGGTGAAGCTGATGCCAGGCACGTCCTTGAGCACCTCGATCACATGAGCCAGGCCCGACTTGGTGCCGCGTGGCAGGTCGACCTGGGTGATGTCACCAGTGATTACCGCGGTCGAGCCGAAGCCGATGCGGGTGAGGAACATCTTCATCTGTTCGAGCGTGGTGTTCTGGCTCTCGTCGAGGATGATGAAGCTGTTGTTGAGCGTGCGGCCGCGCATGTAGGCCAGCGGGGCGATCTCGATCACCTGGCGCTCGATGAGCTTGGCCACGTGTTCGAAGCCAAGCATCTCGTACAGCGCGTCGTACAGCGGGCGCAGGTACGGGTCGATCTTCTGGGCCAGGTCGCCGGGCAGGAAGCCGAGCTTCTCGCCAGCCTCGACCGCCGGGCGCACCAGCAGGATGCGGCGCACCTGCTCGCGCTCCAGCGCATCCACGGCGCAGGCCACAGCCAGGTAGGTCTTGCCGGTACCGGCCGGGCCGACGCCGAAGTTGATGTCGTTGGCCAGGATCTCTTTGACGTAGCGTTGCTGATTGACGCCGCGCGGCGTGATTTTACCCTTGCGCGTGCGCAGCGAGACGCTGACTTCATTGACAGCGGGGTTGCCGATGTTCTCGACCGCTGATTCCTGGAGATAGAGATGGACCGTTTCCGGCGACAGCTCGCTGGCCTTGGCCTCGCGATAGAGGCGGCGCAGCAACTGTTCAGCGGCGGAGGTGGTCTTGGGTTCGCCGATCAGCTCGAATTGATTGCCGCGGTTGCGGATTTCGATGGCCAGGCGTTGCTCGATCAGGCGCAAGTGCTCGTCGAACTGGCCGCACAGGTTGGCGAAACGGTTGGCCTCGAAAGGTTCGAGGATGAAGCGATGGGGTTGTATGGGTGCGTTCAAGGTGGTTTTTAGCCGCTCGACGGCAATGAATGTGAGCTCAAGAATAACCCTTGAGTGGCAGTGGCGAAAGCACTGAAACGATCAAGGGTCGGTAGTGCCCTTGGCGGCCTCATCGCGGGGCAAGCCCGCTCCCACGTTATGGCCTGTTTTGGGCTGCCTCCAAGAACAGTTTCGTGTGCTCCGCGATGGAGCCGGCGCGAGCACGGGAAATCCTCGACCCATCTTGATCGGCATTTCTTACGTCTGTGTGATAGGGCTGTCGTCAGGGGAGGGGAGAGAACGGGGTGCGCCCTTCGGCGTTCTGCAGTTCCAGCAGGTACTTGCGGAAGATCTGGCCGAGCACCTGGGTGGCATGCTCAAGCTCGTCGCGCGGCATTTGCTCGGTGACTTCGTCGGCCATGTCCAGTGCATCTTCGGCGCCGTTGACCGCAGCCATCTTGAGCAGGATGTAGGCCTGGACGTTGTTGGCCTTGACTCCTTCGCCGTGGAAGAACATCGAACCGAGGCGATACTGCGACTGGGCGTGGCCCTGCAGCGAGGCCTTCTCGAACCACTTGAGTGCTTTGTCGAGGTGACGGGGGGTACCGCTGTAATAGAACTCGCCCAGCTCGTACTGTGCTTCGGCATCCCCGGCGTCCGCCGTTTGCTCGCAGGCCTTCAGGGCAGTCTCCTGATCCTCCGGCGCGGCATTCAGCGTGCAGCGGCCCGTCGCTGGAATCAGCAACGAGTTACCGCCCTCCGCCAGGGCCAGCAGGGGCTGAAGAAGCAACAGGCAGCCCATGGTCAGGGCGCGGCCGGTGCGGTTCATGGGGATCGACTTACCTCTGCAAAGCTACGGCCAAGGTCTCTGGTGGCACATTATGGGATAAGCAGCGCCAACCTTACAAAGTTTTACTGGAAATTCTACACCCCGAGCCAAGGCTGCTGATTTTGCCAGTGTTTGTGAGAGGGGTCACATTCACCGGCCAGATCGCGGGGCAAGCCCGCTCCCACGCAGAGCTGAGTCACGTGGGAGCGGGCTTGCCCCGCGATCTGGCCAGTACCGGCAGGCGCCTTACTTCAGCTTGGCGAATGCCCGCTCGGCCGCATCCAGGGTGATCTGCAGCTCTTTGTCGCCGTGGGCGATGGAGGTGAAGCCCGCCTCGAACGCACTCGGCGCCAGGTACACGCCGCCGTCGAGCATCAGGTGGAAGAAGCGCTTGAAACGGTCCGCATCGCTGGCCATCACGTCGTCGAAGGTGACGATGTCATCGGCGCCGCTGAAGTACAGGCCGAACATGGCGCCCGCCTGCGTGGTGACGAACGGGATGCCGGCGGCATCGGCGCGCTGCTGCAGGCCGTCGAGCATGCGGCTGGTGTAGGCGCTGAGCTCGTCGTGGAAGCCCGGGCGGCTGATCAGCTTGAGGGTGGTCAGGCCGGCCGCCATGGCCAGCGGGTTTCCGGACAGGGTGCCGGCCTGGTAAACCGGGCCGAGCGGGGCGATGCAGCCCATGATTTCGCGCTTGCCGCCGAAGCAGCCGACCGGCATGCCGCCACCGACGATCTTGCCGAAGGTCGACAGGTCGGGGGTGATGCCGTAGTAGCCCTGGGCACCGCCCAGGGAGACACGGAAGCCGGTCATCACTTCGTCGAAGATCAGCACTACGCCGTGCTTGTCGCACAGTGCGCGCAGGCCTTCGAGGAAGCCCGGCGCCGGTGGTACGCAGTTCATGTTGCCGGCCACCGGCTCGACGATGATGCAGGCCACGGTCTGGCCGACTTCGGCGAGGGTTTTCTCGACCGCGGCGATGTCGTTGAACGGCAGCGTCAGGGTGTGCTTGGCGAAGTCCGCCGGTACGCCGGCAGAGCTGGGCACGCCCTGGGTCAGCAGGCCCGAGCCGGCCTTGACCAGCAGGCTGTCGGAATGGCCGTGGTAGCAGCCTTCGAACTTGATGATGGCGTCACGGCCGGTGTAGCCACGGGCCAGGCGGATGGCGCTCATGGTGGCTTCGGTGCCGGAGCTGACCATGCGCACCATCTCCATCGATGGCACCAGCGAGCAGACCAGGTCGGCCATCTCGGTTTCCATGGCGGTCGGGGCGCCGTAGGACAGGCCGTGCTGCAACTGATTACGCACGGCATCCAGTACGTCCGGGTGGCCGTGGCCGAGGATCATCGGGCCCCAGGAGCCGACGTAGTCGACGTAGCGCTTGTCATCCTCGTCGACGACGTAGGCGCCTTCGGCGTGCTTGAAGAACAGCGGAGTGCCGCCGACGCTCTTGAAAGCGCGGACCGGCGAGTTGACGCCGCCGGGGATGTGCTTCTGGGCTTGGGCGAACAGGGCTTCGGAACGGGACATGGGATCTTCTCTCGAAATCAGGAAGCGAACAGGGCGTTGAAGGCGCGGGCGCGGCGGGTGACTTCCTGCGCGCTGTCGGCACCGAACAGGCCGTGGATCACCGCCAGCAGGTCGGCGCCATGGGCGACCAGCGGGGCGGCGTTGTCGAGGGTAATGCCGCCGATCACGGCGATCGGCAACTTGACCTGGGCGCGGGCCTGTTCCAGCAGTTCGACGCTGGCGGCCGGCGCGCCCGGCTTGGTGACAGAATTGAAGAAGCGGCCGAAGGCGACGTAGTTGGCGCCTTCCTTGGCGGCCTGCTGGGCAAGCTCAAGGCTGGCGTGGCAGGTGGAACCGATGATGGCCTGACGGCCGAGCAGGGCGCGGGCCGGCGTGAGCGGGCCGTCGGTCTGGCCCAGGTGCACGCCGACGCCCAGGCGTGCGGCCAGTTCGGCGTCGTCGTTGATGATCAGCTGGGTGCCGTAGCGCTCGCACAAGGTCATCAGCGCTTCGGCCTCGCGCAGGCGGCGCGCGGCATCGTCACTCTTGTCGCGGTACTGCAGCAGGCAGACGCCGCCTTCGAGTGCCGCCTCGACGTGGCTGAGGAAACGGCCGGCGAGCAGCTGGCTGTCGGTGATTGCATACAGACCGCGGAGCTTCATCGGGTGGCCTCGTGTCAGGAGCAGAAATCCAGGGGCAGGCGGCGCGGCACGTACTGGCCCTTGCCCAGTTGCTCGGCGTCACGCAGGGTGCGCCAGGTGTAGTCCAGGGCGCTGCGCACGGCGCTCTGCAGCTGCTCGCCAAGGGCCAGGCGGCCGGCCAGGGCGCTGGCCAGGGTGCAGCCCGAGCCGTGATAACTGCCGGGCAGGCGTTGGCAGGTCCAGGTGTGCTGCTGGCCATCGCGGCTGTACAGGCGGTTGTGAATTTCGTCCTCGTCGCCGTGGCCGCCGGTGATCAGCAGGTGCTCGACGAATGGCAGCAGCTTGGCGGCGCACTCGTCGGCGGTGCCGTCCGGCAGTTCGGCGAGGATACGCGCCTCGGGCAGGTTCGGCGTGGCGATGGTGGCCAGCGGCAGCAGGCGCTCGCGCAGTGCGTAGCCGACCTCGTCCTTGCCCAGGCGGCCACCGCCGCCGGCGCGCAGCACCGGGTCGCAGACCAGCGGCAGGTGCGGGTGGGCCTTGAGCAGTTCGGCCACGGTGTCGACCATTTCGATCGAACCGAGCATGCCCAGCTTGACCGCGGCCACGGTGGAGTCGGCCAGCACGGCGTTGGCCTGGGCCAGCACCCACTCGCGGTCGAGCACGCGGAAGTCGGAAACGTTGACAGTATCCTGCACGGTCAGGGCGGTCACGGCCGGTGCGGCGTGACAGCCTTGGGCGATCAGGGCTTCGATATCTGCCTGCAGCCCGGCGCCACCACTTGGGTCGTGGCCGGAGAGACAGAGGACAACGGGGCGGGAGCTGTAGGTATTCATGGTCGGCGAGCTTATCACCAAACCTTTTTGTGCGGATCGGTCGCCGCGCAAGATTTGCTGATCGAGTGGTCAGGATGGTCGCGATGCTTCTCCTGTAATGCGCATGCTAGAGCTGTTTCATGCAAATTTAGTGTGGCCTCTGGTCTTGCCGGAAAGCTATGCTAGAGTGCTCGGATAATTCGATCAACGGACTCTGCCGGATCACGTCGTCTCAAAGGGAAGGGAGGCAACGCGACGCGAACGGACAGGCCATGCTGGGGCTGTATGCGCTATTTGCTGATTGTGCTTCTGGGCTGCTTGCCCCTGTTCGCCGGGGCGGTCGAATTCGACGCCAGCACCTCACGACTGCCACTGGGCAGGTTCATGCAGGTCTATGAGGACCACGATGGCAGCGCCAGTATTGGCCAGGTCAGCGCACCTGCCTTTGCCAGCCGTTTCCAGGCGCACCCCCATGAGGTGCTCAATGCCGGTTACTCGACCTCGGTGTTCTGGCTGCGAATCGACCTGAACTACGCCGCCACCCCCTCCGCCGCGCCGCGCCAATGGTTGCTGGAGCTGGCTTACCCGCCGCTGGACCATCTCGAACTCTACCTGCCGGATGCCCAAGGGGTATTTCGCCTGGCCCAGCGCACTGGCGATGCATTGCCCTATGCCAGCCGGCAGATTCGCCAGAACAACTACCTGTTCGAACTGCCCCTGCAACCTGGGCAGGCAACCACCGCCTACCTGCGCCTGCACAGCCAGGGTTCGGTGCAGGCGCCGCTGACGCTGTGGTCGACCCAGGCGTACCTTGAAGACCAGCCCACCCGCCTGTATGTGCTGGGCATGATCTATGGCGTGCTGCTGGTGATGCTGGTCTACAACCTGTTCATCTACCTCAGCGTGCGCGATGTCAGTTACCTCTACTACATCCTCTACATCGCCTCGTTCGGCTTGTACCAGGTGTCGGTCAACGGCGCCGGTATCGCCTACTTCTGGCCGGACAGCCCGTGGTGGGCGAATGCCGCGACGCCCTTGTTCATCGGCGCCGCCGGGCTGTTCGGCTGCCAGTTCGCCCGCCATTTCCTGCAACTGGGCCGGCTCAGCCGTGGTTTCGACCGCCTGCTGATGGCGCTGATGGCGGGTGGCGCGCTGGTCATGGTGCTGGCGGTGACCCTGCGTTACGGCATCGCGCTGCGCATGGCCACTGTGCTGGCGCTGTTGTTCACCGTGAGCATCTTCAGCGCAGGCCTGTACGCCTGGTGGCGCGGGGTGCGGGTGGCGCGCTGGTTCATCATCGCCTGGACCGCCTTCCTGCTTGGCGGGCTGGTCAACACCCTGATGGTGCTGGGCTATCTGCCTAACGTGTTCCTTACCATGTACGCCAGCCAACTCGGCTCGGCGCTGGAGGTGGCGTTGCTGTCACTGGCCCTGGCCGACCGCATCAACAGCCTGCGCGAGCAGCAGGCCCAGGCCCTGCGCGAGACCGGGCGCACCCTCGAGCAACTGAACCAGCAACTGGCCCACAGCAATCGCCTGAAAGACGAGTTCCTTGCCACCGTCACCCATGAGCTGCGCACCCCGATGAACGGTGTGATCGGCTCGTTGGAGCTGCTGCACACCCTGCCCATGAGCGCCGAGCAGGCCCAGTACCACCGCACGGCCGCCGGTTCCGCCCAGGACATGATGGCCATGGTCGACGACATCCTCATCCTCACCGAGCTGCAGGCCGGCCGCCTGCGCAACCACGGTGTGCCGTTCAGCCTGCGCCGCCTGCTCCAGGAACTGCGTGCCGGTTACGCCGGTCAGGCGCTGGCCAAGGGCTTGTACCTGACCCTGGATATCCCCGCCGACGTGCCCGACAGCCTGGTGGGCGATGCGCAGAAGCTCGCCCGCTGCCTGGCCTGCCTGGTGGACAACGGCCTCAAGTTCACCCATCAGGGGGGCGTGACCGTGCAGGTGCGTGGCCGGCGCATCGGGCCCGACCGGCTGGCGCTGAGCCTGACCGTCAGCGACAGCGGCATCGGTTTCGAAGACCTCGACCAGGCCGTGCTGTACCAGCGCTTCTTCCAGGTCGATGGTTCGATGACGCGGCGCTACGGCGGCCTGGGCATCGGCCTGTCGATCTGCCGCCAATTGGGCGAACTGGTTGGCGCGCAGCTGTCGCACGAGTCTACCCCGGGGTTGGGCAGCCGCTTCGAACTGAGCCTGATCCTGACCGTGGCCCAGGTGCAGGTGACTTCCAGCCGGGCGGCGACGGGGCGCAGGCGCTACTGACGGGCGGGCAGGAAATGATCTGCTCATCGGCAGTTTTGTCACTTTGACTGTGCGGGCTGCGGTGCTTCACTGGGTTTTCCAGGCATGAGCGGATCCATGAGGCCCCCCGATGAACCTGCACCAGTTCGCCGAAACCCACGAAGTCACCAATCAGCCGCCGGCCCTCGACGGCGCCAACCTGTACCGCCTCGACCAGCCCTTGCAGGAATGGTCGCGACGCTTTGGCGCCGGCTGGGCCGAGCCGCGGATCGATGCCTACGGGGCACTGGCCGGCGGCCCGCTGATGGCCGCCGGGTTCCTCGCCAATGCGCACAAACCCGAGTTCAGCAGCCATGATCGCTACGGCCACCGGGTGGATCTGGTGGAGTTCCATCCCGCCTACCACGAGCTGATGCGCACCGCGGTCGAGCATGGCCTGCCCTCGCTGCCCTGGGCCGAGCCGCGCGCGGGTGCCCATGTTGCGCGGGCCGCCATGACCTACCTGCACAGCCAGGCCGAAGCCGGAACCGGCTGCCCGCTGACCATGACTTTCGCCGCCGTGCCGGCGCTGCGGCTGCAGCCGGAACTGGCCAGCTACTGGTTGCCGAAGATCCTCGCCCGCGAATACGACCCGCGCAACGTCGGCGACCGGCACAAGGCCGGGGTGACCATCGGCATGGCCATGACCGAGAAGCAGGGCGGCACCGATGTACGCGCCAACACCACCCGCGCCTACCCGGTCGGTGCCCCAGGCCCGGGCCA
Organism: Pseudomonas sp. TWI923; assembly: GCF_039673365.1. NCBI lineage: Bacteria > Pseudomonadati > Pseudomonadota > Gammaproteobacteria > Pseudomonadales > Pseudomonadaceae > Pseudomonas > Pseudomonas sp. TWI923. Next base: position 63,540 of record NZ_JBDJLM010000027.1, read on the forward strand.
GGCCTACGAGCTGGTGGGGCACAAGTGGTTCTGCTCGGCGCCCATGTGCGACGCCTTCCTCACCCTGGCCCAGACCGACAAGGGCCTGAGCTGCTTCCTGCTGCCGCGCCACCGCCCGGACGACCAGCGCAACCAGTTCTATATCCAGCGCCTGAAGAACAAGCTCGGCAACTGCTCCAATGCCTCCAGCGAGGTGGAGTTCCGTGGCGCCCTGGCGTGGATGATCGGCGAAGAGGGCCGGGGTGTGCCGACCATCATCGAGATGGTGGCCATGACCCGCTTCGATTGCATGGTCGGCTCCAGCGCGCTGATGCGCCAGGCGCTGACCCAGGCCGCCCATCACTGCGCCCACCGCAAGGTCGGCGGGCGGGTGCTGAGCGAGCAGCCGCTGATGCAGAACGTGCTCGCCGACCTGGCCCTGGAGAGCGAGGCGGCGCTGGCCCTGAGCCTGCGCATGGGCCAGGCCCTGGAGCAGCTCGACGACCCGCAGCAAGCGCATTTCGCCCGCCTGGTGACGGCAGTGGGCAAGTACTGGATCTGCAAGCGCGCGCCGGGGATGATCAACGAGGCCGCCGAGTGCCTGGGTGGTGCGGGCTATGTCGAGGACAGCATCCTGCCGCGGCTGTACCGTGAGGCGCCGGTCAACTCGACCTGGGAAGGTTCCGGCAACGTGCAGTGCCTGGACGTGCTGCGGGCGCTGTCGAAGGAGCCGGGTGTGCTGGATGCGTTGTTCATCGAGCTGGGCGATGGTCATGGCGATCCACGCCTGGCGGCGTTCATCGGCAACCTCAAAGGGGCGTTTGCCGATACCGGCGACATTCAGTACCGGGCTCGGCAACTGACCGAAGACATTGCCGTGGCATTGCAGGCCAAGCTGCTGCTCGAGGCCGGTAACGCCACGGTCAGCGATGCCTTCATCGCCAGCCGCCTGGGTGGCGGCGGGCGGGTCTATGGCGCATTGCCGCGCGGGGTGGATGCGCAGGCTCTGGTCGCGCGGGCTACACCGGTCTGGGGCGGATAACGCCATCGCGGGGCAAGCCCCCACCCCCGATGACCGCGGGGGGGGGGGGGTGGCCCCCGAAATGCGGAGGGGCGGATATAGGGGGTGTATTTTACAT
>NZ_JBDJLM010000028.1:0-62927 GCF_039673365.1 Pseudomonas sp. TWI923
GGCGTGGCTACCGCTTTGGCCTGGCCAACCCTGCGGGGGGCAAGCCCGCCCCCACGATCGGTGGGTGCGGGCTTGCCCCGCGATGAAAAAAAACCGGCCTCCAGGGGCCGGTTTTTTTGTGCCTGTGGAAAACCTTACAGGCTCAGGCGCATCGACAGGTCCACCGCCTTCACATCCTTGGTCATGGCACCAATGGAGATGTAGTCCACTCCGGTCTCGGCGATCACCCGCAGGGTGGTCTCGTTGACCCCGCCGCTGGCCTCGAGCTTGGCCTTGCCGGCGTTGATGCGCACCGCCTCGCGCATTTCATCCAGGGTCAGTTCGTCGAGCATGACGATATCGGCCCCGGCCGCCAGTGCCTGGCGCAGCTCGTCCAGGCTTTCCACTTCGATTTCCACCGGCTTGCCCGGGGCGATGCGGTGCGCCGCAGCCACTGCCTGGGCCACGCCGCCACTGGCAGCGATATGGTTTTCCTTGATCAGGAAGGCGTCGTACAGGCCAATGCGGTGGTTGTGGCAGCCACCGCAGGTGACCGCGTACTTCTGCGCCAGGCGCAGGCCCGGCAGGGTCTTGCGGGTGTCGAGCAGGCGCACCTGGGTGCCCTCTACCAGGTCGGCGAGCAAGCGTGCGCGGGTGGCCACGCCCGAGAGCATCTGCAGGAAATTCAGCGCCGAGCGCTCACCGCTGAGCAGCGAGCGTGCCGGGCCTTCGAGGTGGAACAGCACCTGGTTGGCGCTGGCCCGCTCGCCATCCGCCACCTGCCAGTGCACCGCCACCCGCGGGTCGAGCTGGCGGAACACGGCATCCACCCAGGCCGTGCCGGCAACCACGCAATCTTCGCGGGTGATGATGGTCGCCTTGGCCAGGCGCTCGGCCGGGATCAGCTGGGCGGTGATGTCGCCGCTGCCGATGTCTTCGAGCAGCGCGCGGCGCACGTTGGCTTCGATTTCGGCGGTCAGGTCGGCGAGGCGTAGGTTCGGCATGGTCGGCTCCACAAGCTAGATGGCGGCGATTATAGGGCAGGGGGGCGGTGTGTACAGCAGCGCGGACGATGACCGTTGGTCGGGCTCTGCGAGTGATTGCGGTAAAGCACGGTCTGTTGAGTCGTGCGAAAGGCACGCTGGCAGCTGTAATGATTTTCACAGATAATGGCGCCTTGTATTTGGCGTCATAGCTTTGACGATTTTTGCGCGGTGATTACGCAACATCCATCAAGGAGTCCGGGATGCATGAAGAAGGCAAGGTGGTGCCCTTGGCGGCAGCCATCGATCGAGGTGCGCAAACGCCCTCGCCCAGCCTTCCGTTGTTGCTCCTGCAAGTGCGTGACAAGGCCGCGCTTCAGCTGCGCCAAGGCCTTCAGGCATTGTTCGACAACGCCGACGACACCCTGTTCGAGATGGCCGACAAAGCCCGCGACCGTCTTGATCAGAATCTGCACTTCGAGGCCATGCGTGACTTGCGCCTCAAGCGCAAGAGCATAGAGCGCGGCTTTCTCGACACCTTCTACCAGGCCTTCGCCCTGATCGGTCAGGCCGATGCCATGGCCGCACCGGCGCATTCCATCGTGGTCCAGGCGATGGTCGACCGTGTACTGTCGCGCGACGGTTTCGACTTGCTGCAACTGAACCTGCGCTGCGCCGCCCTGCTCGAGCAGGGCCTGGACCCGGCCTGCAACCCGCTGGGGCCTGGCAACCTGTGTGGCTACTTCCTCACTGCCGGGCGCAACCTGGGCGTGGGGCCTGAGGTCAAGCAGGTCCTGCTCAAACTGTTCGAGCGCTATGTGTTGCGCGACCTCGACCTGCTCTATGGCGAGGCCAACCAGTTGCTCGTCGCTGCTGGCGTGTTGCCTGACCTGGCGCCCGCGCCACGCCGTCGCGCCGACGATCGACGCAATATTCCCCGCAGGGTGGCGGCCAGCCCTGCGCAAGAGAGGGGCGCCGGGGTCGACGTTGCCGGTCAGGCGTTCTTCGCCTCCCTGCAAGCCCTGCTGGCCCCTGTTCGCGGGCGTATAGCGCCGCGCCTGCAGGCGGCCACCGACGCACAGCCGATCAGCACCGGCGACCTGCTGCGCCTTTTGACCCACCTGCAGCATTATGTTCCGGGCCCCGGCGAGGCAGACGATTTCGACCTGGGCATGCAGCTCGAACAGCTGGTGCTGCGGGTCAGCGTGCGCAGCGGCACACGCCGCTATATCGCCACCGGCGACGAAGACATGATCAACCTGTTCGGCCTGCTGTTCACCTTCATCGACGCTGACCACAACCTGCCAGCGACAGTGCGCGCGCTGGTCGGCCGCCTGCATATCCCGCTGCTCAAGGTTGCCCTGATCGACAAAGGCCTGTTCAGCCGCGCCAGCCACCCGGCACGCCGCCTGCTCAACGAGATCGCCGCCGTGGCCATCGGCTGGGAGGCCGACGGCGAGGGCCTGCACCGGCGCGTCGAGCGCATCGTCCAGCGGCTGCTCAAGGACTTCGCCGAAGACTGTCAGCTGTTCGACGAACTGCTCGACGAGTTTCTTGCCTTTAGCCAGGACGAACGGCGGCGCAACGAACTGCTCGAGCAACGCACCCGCGACGCCGAGGAAGGGCGCGCACGGGCGTTGCAGGCCAAGCTGCGGGTACAGCAGGCACTTAACCTGCGCCTGCGCGGCCGGGTGTTGCCGCAGGTGGTGGTGCAGATGCTGGAGCAGGCCTGGAGCCAGGTGCTGCTGCTGGCCTGGCTGAAGCAGGGCGAGGCGTCTGCGGCCTGGCGCGCTGGCCTGGCGACGGTCGACCAGTTGCTGGCCAGCATTGCCCCGCAACGGGAACCTGCGCAGTTGCTGGAGCAGCTGCCCGGCCTGCTCAAAGCGTTGCGCGAGGGGCTGGCGGGCGTGGCGTTGGACGCCGCGGCCACCCGTGATTTCTTCCAGCACCTGGAGCAGTTGCACCAGCGCGCCTGCGGCGGCCCGTGGGTGCCTGATGATGCGTTGCAGGAGGTGTGCGTACAGGCCGATATCGTCCTGGCCATTGCCGAGCAAACGCCCGGTGGCCCTTGCCTGGACGGCGATGAGCAGGCGCCCGCGCAGCGCCTGGTGGAGCACTTGCGCATCGGCGCCTGGATCGAGGTGCTGGACGACGAAGAGCCACTGCGCTGCAAGCTGGTGGCCCGCATCGACGGCAGCGACCGGCTGGTGTTCGCCAACCGTACCGGCATGAAAGTGCGCGAATGGAGCCACGCGGGCCTGGCCCAGGCGCTGTGCCTGGGCCAGGTGCGCACGCTCGATGACGGGCAGTTGTTCGAGCGTGCACTGGAGGCCGTGCTGGCGCGGCTGCGTGCCGAGCAGGGCATTGGCTGAACAATCATTTACATGCAAGCGCTGCACGTGCGCGGCATACTAAACGCCTGCCCCCGGCGTCATTCAGGATCTGCCCCATGCAATTGGACCATGCGACCGGCTGGTTCACCGGCGTAAGCCACTGCCCTTCACCGAACTGCAATGCCCGCCCTGACGGCGAGGCGATCTCGCTGCTGGTGATCCACAACATCAGCCTGCCACCGGCCTGCTTCGGCACCGGCAAGGTCCAGCAGTTCTTCCAGAACCGCCTCGACCCGAACGAGCACCCCTATTTCGCCAGCATCAGCCACCTGACCGTGTCGGCGCACCTGTTCGTCGAGCGCGACGGCGCGGTCACCCAGTTCGTCTCGCTGCTCGACCGCGCCTGGCACGCGGGTGTGTCGCGCTTCGAGGACCGTGAAGGCTGCAACGACTTTTCCATCGGTATCGAGCTGGAAGGCACCGACGACTTGCCCTACACCGATGCCCAGTACAGCGCCCTGCGCCAACTCACCCAAGCGATTCGCGTAGCCTGGCCAGTGATCGACCTGCAGCGCATTTGCGGCCATAGCGATATCGCCCCGCAACGCAAGACCGACCCAGGCCCGGCCTTCGACTGGCCGCGCTACCGCGACGCTGTGCAACGCAATGAGGACAAGGCATGAGTTTTCTGGTGTTGGTGCTGGCGCTGTGGTTCGAGAAGTTTTCGTCGCTGCGCCAACGGTTGCAGCGCGACGGTTTCTACCTTGGCGAACTGGTGCGCCTGGAGCGCAGCGGCAAGGTTCACCCCTGGTGGACCCTGGCCATCCTGATCCTCGCCCCGGTGGCGCTGCTGGTCCTGCTGCTGCATGTGCTGGAGCCGGTAGCCTATGGCTTGCTGGCGCTGCCGGTGCATCTGCTGGTGCTGATCTACAGCCTCGGCCGCGGTGACGTCAAAGCCGCCCTTGGCCCGTTCCGCGATGCCTGGCGCCGTGGCGACGACCAGGCCGCGCTGCACGTGGCCGAGCGCGACCTGGGGCTGGCCGCCGACGATGCCACGGGCCTGATCAAGCGGGCCCAGGGGCATCTGCTGTGGCAGGCCTACCAGAGTTTCTTCGCGGTGATCTTCTGGTACTTCCTGCTCGGTCCGGCGGCGGCGCTGGCCTACCGCTTGCTGGCCTTGACCGGCGAAAACAGCCGCCAGCCGGCGCTCAAGACCCTCGCCGAGCAACTGCGCCATGCGCTGGACTGGCTGCCGGTACGGGTGCTGGCGGTGAGCTTTGCCCTGGTCGGCAACTTCGTCGCAGTCACCCGGGTGATGCTGCACGAACTGCTCGACTGGCATATCAGCGCCGGCCATCTGGTGGCCAAGGTCGGTCGGGTAGCCGACGACATTCCCGAGGAAGAAGACCGCCAGCGCGGGCTGGAGCGGCTGGACAGCCTGTGGGAGCTGCTGCTGCGCAGCGCGGTGCTGTGGTATGCCTGTTTCGCCCTGTGGACGGTACTGGTCTGACGCAAAGGTTGAGCGCGGGTCGCTTAACCTTAAGTTACAAACCTTGAATTCATTCTGCGTTATACAAAGTGTTTGGCCCTCGATGGCCAAGTGCTACCCCGCAGAACAACAAGAATTCAAGGAGGTGACCTGTGAAGCGTCTGCTCTATCCGGCCATCGCGCTGATGAATCGGCTGAGCTTCGGCATGAAGTTCAGCCTGATCAGCGTCCTGTTCTTCCTGCCCATGCTGGTCACCAGCTTCTATCTGGTTCGCGACGCCTATAACCAGTTCCACGCCACCCGCGTCGAGCTGCAGGGCCTGGCCCCACTGGGCGAGAGCCTGGCGTTGCGGGGCGACCTGGAAACCCTCGGCAACCTGCTGCAGATCAACGCCGTACTTGGCCAGTCGGGCCAGGCCGGTGATGTGGAAGGCCGAATCGCCAGCTTGCAGGACAAGGTTCAGGCCCGGCTCGAGGCGCTCAAGGGTAGCGACCCGGCCCTCGAAGCCAAGCGCGCCGAGCTGGCCGACGCCTTCACCCGCGCCCGCGGCGAAACCTCGTTGCAGAACAAGGCAGCGTTGTTCGAAAAACTGCTCGCCCAGGCCCAGGTGCTGGGCAAGCTGGTTGCCAGCCAGTCGGGCCTCAACCAGGACAGCCAGGCCTCGGTGCGTCAGCTCGGCGAGCTGATCGGCAGTGCCACGGCGCAGGTCACCCAGGCCCTTGGCGAAGGGCGGGCGATGGGCTCGGTGGCCTTGGGCCGCGGCTTCATGGACTCCGCCGGCAGCGCCCGTTTCGAAGACCTGCTGCAACGCCTGGAGCGGCTCTCTGCCGACTACGCCATCCGCCTGGACGACGCCCTGGCTGCCGACAACCGGGCCAAGGCGGCGCTGGCGGCCACTGCCCAGGCCAGCCAAGCCACGGTCAAGCAGGCCGCCAGCTTGTTCGAGGACCAGGTGGTGGTGGCCGAGACCCTGGACGCGCCCTGGGCCGGTTTCTACCAGCAGACCAGCGAGCTGATGGCCCAGACCTACCGCCTCAACGACGCCGTGCTGGCTCAATTGAACGGGCAACTGGAAGACCGCCTCGCCCAGCACCGCCTGCGCATGGTCGCCCTGGTCGCCGCGCTGGCCACGGTGTTCGTGCTGATCATCTACCTCTACAGCGGTTTTTACGTGTCCACCCGCGAAACCCTGGGCAAGCTCGGCAGCGCCATGGACAAAGTGGCCGCCGGCGACATGACGGTGAGTTTCCAGGCCAGCAGCCAGGACGAACTGGGCGAGCTGGGCCGTGGTTTCAGCGAGACCGTGCGGCGCATCCGCGGGTTGATCGAACAGGTCGGCCATACGGTAGCCACGGTCGAGGAACAGGCCGGCCAGGTGTTGTCGGTGTCGGCGCGCAGCAACCAGGCGGTTGGCGGCCAGCGCGAGCAGATCGAGCAGGTGGCCACGGCCATGAACCAGATGACCGCCACCGCGCTGGAAGTGGCGCGCAGCGCGGCGCTGGCGGCCGAGGGCGCACAACGGGTCAACCACGAAAGCGCCTCGGGCCGCGACCTGGTCGAAAGCCAGCAGGGCAGCATCGCCCGCCTGGCGGGGGAGATCGACCAGAGCGTGGTGGCGGTCAACCAGCTGGCCGCCGACAGCCAGGCCATCGGCCGGGTACTGGAGGTGATCCGCAGCATTGCCGAGCAGACCAACCTGCTGGCCCTCAACGCCGCCATCGAAGCCGCCCGGGCCGGCGAGCAGGGCCGCGGCTTTGCGGTAGTGGCCGATGAAGTACGCACACTGGCCAGGCGCACCCAGGACTCCACCGAGGAGATCGCCCAGATGATCGAGCGCCTGCGCGAGGGGGTCGGTGCGGCGGTGCGGGTGATGGGCAGCAGCCACCAGATGGCCGCCGGCACGGTGGACGAGGCGCGCCAGGTGCAGCAGGCGCTGGGCAACATCCTTGGCGCGGTCAGCGGCATCGTCGAGCAGAACCAGCAGATCGCGGCAGCGGTGGAGCAGCAGACCGCCGTGGCCCACGACATCGACCAGAACATCGTGGCGATCAACCGGGCCGCCCAGGACACTACCGAAGGCGCCTGCCAGACCGAGGATGCCAGCCGGGCGTTGTCGGTGCAGGTGGTGGAGTTGAAGCGACTTATCGGAGCGTTCAGGGTCTGACCCCGTTCACGGTCCCTGTTGGAGCGGCCTTGTGTCGCGAACGGGCTGCGTAGCAGCCCCAGGATTTCAGCGGCGACGCGCAGATTGCTGGGGCTGCTCTGCAGCCCTTTCGCGACACAAGGCCGCTCCTACACAGATCGCGTCGCCTGGCAGTTACCAGCCAAACAGCTCGCCGGCATTACGGCTACTGGCCTCGGCCAGCAGCCCGACGTCAACCCCCATCACCTCGGCCAGGGCACCGGCGATCTCCGGCAGGTGCTCCGGGCTGTTGCGCATCCCCGGATACATCACCGGCGCCATGTCCGGCGAGTCCGTCTCCAGCACCACGCTGTCCAGCGGCAGACGCGCCAGGGTCTTGCGCAGCCGCAACGCCTGTGGCCAGGTCGCCGCGCCGCCCAGGCCCAGCTTGAAGCCCAGCTTGAGGTACTCGCGCGCCTCTTCATGACTGCCGGCAAAGGCATGGATGATCCCCGCCCGCCGCGGTTTGTAGCGTTTGAGCGTGGCGATCACCTGGGCGTGGCTGCGGCGCACGTGCAGCAGGGCCGGCAGTTCGAAGTCGCAGGCCAGTTGCAGCTGGGCTTCGAACAGCGCTTGCTGGCGCTGCGGGTCAAGTTCCGGCAGGTAGTAGTCCAGGCCGAACTCGCCCACCGCGCACAGGCGAGGGTCGCCACGCAGGCGCTCCAGCCAGTCGCGCAACTGCACCAGGTGCTCCGGGCGATGCTGGTCGAGGTAGACCGGGTGCAGGCCCAGTGCCGCGTACAGGCGCGAGTCACTGCAGGCCAGCTCCCACACGCGCTGGAAGTTGGCCTGGTACACCCCCAGCACCACCATCCGTTCCACCCCGCGCGCCGCCGCGTTGGCCAGCAGCTGCGGGCGGTCGGCGTCGAAGTCGGGGAAGTCGAGGTGGGTGTGGGTGTCGATCAGGCGCATGTCAGGCGCCCGGAATGCGTTGCTTGAAGGTGCGACCGATGGCGTGCACGCCGGGCTCGTAGCGCTTCTCTTCGATGGCGGCCAGCGCCAGCTCCAGCGCGGTGGCGGCAATCAGCCCGTGTTGCTGGGCCATGGCGTTGACCGGCAGTGGCAGGAAGTCGAGCAACTGGTTGTCACCGAAGGTGCCCAGTTGCAGCTGGCGCGAATCGGCCGGGCGCGCCTGCAGGATGTCGAACACCCCTTGCAGCAGCACATAGGAGGTGGTCACCAGGGCGTCCGGCAGGCCGCCGTGTTCGGCGATCAGTTGCTGCATCAGGCGCTGGCCGCACTCGCGGCTGAACGCATCGCCCTGGTAGCGGCGCACTTCCCCGGCATAGCCCTGCATGGCCTCGTCGAAGCCACCGGCGCGGGCCTGGCTCACCGACAGCTCGGGGCGGGCGCCGATCAGCGCGATGCTTTGTGGGCGGGTGTTCAACAGGCTCTCGGCGAGCTGACGGCTGGCGTCGCGGTCGTCGCTGATGACCGAGCAGAAGTGCGCCGGGTCCAGGCGCCGGTCGATGGCGATCACCGGCAGGCCCTTGTCCTGCAGCTCACGGTAGCTGTCGTCCTCGGGCGGCAGGCAGCTGGCGACGAACAGCGCATCGCAGCGGCGGGCGCGGAACAGTTGCTGCAACTGGTGCTCGCTGCCGGGCTGGTCGTCGCTGCTGGCGATCAGCAACTGGTAACCACGGGCGCGGGCGCCCTGTTCCAGCTGCTTGGCAATGCGGGCGTAGCTGGGGTTCTCGAGGTCGGGGAGAATGAAGCCCAGGGTGCGGGTGTGTCGGCTGCGCAGGCCGGCGGCCTGCGGGTTGGGGGTGAAGCCATGGGCCTCGACCACCGCGCGCACGCGCTCGACGGTACTGTTGCTGATGCGCTGCTGCTCGGCCTTGCCATTGATGACGTAGCTGGCCGTGGTCACGGACACACCGGCCAGACGGGCGATATCGCTGAGTTTCACCGAATTTTCCTTGTTATTTCCGGGGCTGACTGCTTGCCTGACCGGGTAGTTTCACCCAAGCGCAGGCCCGCGCGCAGACGACCATTGTCGCAATTGTCCGACAGGATGGGGCTTTTTCGTCGGCAGATTATCGAGTAACGTGGCCGCTTGGTCAGATTAATCGTTTCAGCTTGGCTGATTTTTCCTGCTTGCCACATCCAGCCTGGCCACTTGCGCTGATCAATTGAACGGCTTTTGCCGGAAAAATCCACAACAATACCTCGGTACCCCACCTGGGCGCCGGAAAGGAGAAGGTCATGCTCGAGCTTGCCGTGGAGCAGATTGCCATGGGCCAGAAGGCTGCCGACAAAGGCGAGGCGTTGGCCTTGCTGGCCGCGCGGCTGGTGGCCGACGGGCTGGTTGCCGAGGGCTATGTCGACGGCTTGCGCGCCCGCGAGGCGCAGGGCTCGACCTTCCTCGGCCAGGGCATCGCCATCCCTCATGGCACACCGCAGACCCGCGAGCTGGTGTTCGCTACCGGCGTGCGCCTGCTGCAGTTCCCCGAAGGGGTGGACTGGGGCGACGGGCAGATTGTGTACCTGGCCATCGGCATCGCCGCCCGTTCCGACGAACACCTGCGCTTGCTGCAACTGCTCACCCGCGCCCTCGGCGAGACCGACCTGGCCGAGGCCTTGCGCCGCGCCGGCAGTGCCGAGGCCTTGCTCAAGCTGCTGCAAGGCGCCCCCCAGGAACTGGCACTGGATGCGCAACTGGTCGGCCTCAACCTGGCCGCCGAAGACTTCGACGAACTGGCTTGGCGCGGTGCACGCCTGTTGCAGCGCGCCGGCTGTGTCGACAGCGGTTTTGCCGCCGTACTGCAACAGGCCGAGCCGCTGCCCCTGGGCGAAGGCTTGTGGTGGCTGCACAGCGAGCGCCAGGTGCGCCAGCCGGGCCTGGCCTTCATCACCCCGCAAACACCCCTGCGTTACCGCGATCAGCCACTCAATGGCCTGTTCTGCCTGGCCAGCCTCGGTGCCGCGCACCAGGCCTTGCTCGAACGCCTGTGCGAAGTGCTGATCGAAGGCCGCGGGCAGATGCTCTACCAGGCCACCAGCAGCCGCGCCGTGCTCGAAGTGCTCGGCGGTGAAGCGCCTGCCGACTGGCCCAGCGCCCGGGTGGCGCTGGCCAACCCCCATGGCTTGCATGCCCGCCCGGCCAAGGAACTGGCGCAGTTGGCCAAAGGTTTCGAAGGCGAGATCCGCGTGCGTGTGCTCGACAGCCCCCAGCCTGCGGTTTCGGTCAAGAGCCTGAGCAAGCTGCTCAGCCTGGGCGCCCGGCGTGGCCAGGTGCTGGAGCTGATCGCCGAACCGGGCATCGCCAGTGACGCGCTGCCGGTATTGCTGGCCGCCATCGAGCAAGGCCTTGGTGAGGAGGTGGAGCCACTGCCGGCCGTTACCCAGCCTGTCACCGAGGCATCCGCGCAGGTGCTTGAGGCACCGCTGCCCGGCAGCACTGTCCAAGGCGTCGCGGCAGCCCCCGGGATTGCCAGCGGGCCGGCCTTTGTGCGGGTCGAGCGCGACATCGACTACCCCCTGCGCGGCGAGTCCCCGGCACAGGAGCGCCTGAAATTGCGCAGCGCCGTGGCGGCGGTGCACGCCGAGCTGCAGGCCCTGGTGCAGCGCAGTGACAAGGCCATCGGCGAAATCTTCGTCACCCATCAAGAGATGCTCAGCGACCCGGCCCTGATGGACGAGGTCGAGCTGCGCCTGGCCCAGGGCGAAAGCGCCGCCGCCGCCTGGATGGCCGTGATCGACGCCGCCGCGCGCCAGCAGGAGGCCCTGCACGACACCCTGCTGGCCGAGCGCGCCGCCGACCTGCGCGACATCGGCCGGCGTGTGCTAGCCCAGCTGTGCGGTGTGCAGCAGGCCGCCGAGCCGGCACAACCTTACGTGCTGGTGATGGCCGAAGTGGGCCCCTCGGACGTGGCGCGCCTGGACCCGGTACGGGTCGCCGGCATCGTCACCGCCCAGGGCGGCGCCACTGCCCACAGCGCCATCGTTGCCCGCGCCCTGGGCATCCCGGCGGTGGTCGGTGCCGGCGCGGCGATCCTGCTGCTCGACAGCGGCACGCCGCTGTTGCTCGACGGCCAGCGCGGGCGTGTCGCCATTGCCCCGCCCGCCGATGAACTGCAACGCGCCCTGGCCGAACGCGACGCCCGCGAGCGGCGCTTGCAGATTTCCTGGGCCAACCGCCATGAACCGGCAGTGACCCGCGACGCCCACCGCGTCGAAGTGTGCGCCAACATTGGCGAAAGCAGCGGCATCGACAAGGTGGTGGAGCAGGGCGCCGAAGGCGTCGGCCTGCTGCGCACCGAGCTGATCTTCATGGCCCACCCGCAGGCCCCCGACGTGGCCACCCAGGAAGCCGAATACCGCCGCGTGCTCGACGGCCTGGGCGGGCGGCCACTGGTGGTGCGCACCCTCGACGTGGGCGGCGACAAGCCCTTGCCCTACTGGCCGATCGCGGCGGAAGACAACCCCTTCCTCGGCGTGCGCGGCGTACGCCTGACCCTGCAGCGCCCGCAGGTGATGGAAGAGCAGTTGCGCGCCCTGCTGCGCGCGGCAGGCAATCGCCCCCTGCGGATCATGTTCCCCATGGTCGGGCAGGTGCACGAATGGCGCGCCGCCAAGGCCATGGTCGAGCGCTTGCGCCTGGAGATCCCGGTGAGCGACCTGCAGGTCGGGATCATGGTCGAGGTGCCGTCCGCCGCGCTGCTGGCCCCGCAGTTGGCGCGCGAGGTGGACTTCTTCAGTATCGGCACCAACGACCTCACCCAGTACACCCTGGCCATCGACCGCGGCCACCCAAGCCTTTCGGCCCAGGCCGACGGCCTGCACCCGGCCGTACTCCAACTGATCGACATGACCGTGCGCGCCGCCCACGCCGAAGGCAAATGGGTGGGTATCTGCGGTGAATTGGCGGCCGACCCGCAGGCGGTCGCGGTGTTGCTGGGGCTGGAGGTGGATGAGTTGAGTGTCGCCGCCCGCAGCATCCCCGAAGTCAAGGCACTGGTGCGCCAGGCCACCCTATCGACGGCCCGCGCCCTGGCGCGCGAGGCCCTGCAACAAGACAGCGCCGAAGCGGTCCGGGCGCTGGTGGAGCGTTACTGAAATGGCCAAGATCCTCACCCTTACCCTCAACCCGGCGCTGGACATCACCGTCAGCCTCGACCGCCTGCAGGCCGGTGCCGTCAACCGCAGCCAGGCCCAGCACAGCCATGCCGCCGGCAAGGGCCTGAACGTCGCCCAGGTGCTGGCCGACCTGGGCCACAGCGTCACCGTCGGTGGTTTTCTCGGCCAGGACAACCTGCAACCCTTCGAGGCGCTGATCGCCCAGCGCGGCTTTGCCGACTGCTTCGTCCGCGTGCCTGGCGAGACCCGCAGCAACATCAAGCTGGTCGAGGCCGACGGCCGGGTCACCGACATCAATGGCCAGGGCCCGCAGGTCGATGAGGCCGCCAGGAACGACCTGCTGCACCGCCTGGCGCAGGTAGCGCCGGGGCATGATGCGGTGGTGGTGGCCGGCAGCCTGCCACGAGGGATCAGCCCCGGCTGGCTGCGCGAGTTGCTGCAGATGCTCAAGGTGCAGGGCCTGAAAGTGGCCCTGGACAGCAGCGGCGAAGCCTTGCGCGCCGGCCTGCAGGCCGCGCCCTGGCTGGTCAAGCCGAACACTGACGAGCTGGGTGAAGTGCTCGGCTTGCCGGTGGACGGCCCGGCACAGCAACGCGCCGCCGCCGACCAGTTGCTGGCCAGTGGCGTCGAGCATGTGGTGGTGTCCCAGGGCGAGCACGGTGTCACCTGGTTTGCCGCAGGCCTGGCGCTGCATGCCCAGCCACCGCAGGTGCGCATCGCCAGCACCGTGGGCGCCGGTGATTCACTGGTGGCAGGCATGGTCCATGGCCTGCTGCAGGGCGAAGCGCCCACAGCTACCTTGCGCCGCGCCACCGCGATCGCCGCCCAGGCGGTCACCCAGGTCGGTTTCGGCATCCACGACCGCGAGCAACTGGCGCGCCTGGAAGCCGCCGTGCACCTGACAGAACAACAAGAGGGCTGCTGATGAACATTGCCATTGTCACCGCCTGCCCCAACGGCCAGGTGTCCAGCGTGCTCAGTGCGCGCCTGTTGGCCGCCGCCGCCCAGCGTCGAGGCTGGAGCACCAGTGTCGAAGTGCAGGAGGCCGAACACCCCGAGCGGCGCCTGTCGCCCGCGCAGATCGCCGAGGCCGACTGGGTGCTGGTAGTGAGCACCGGGCCGGTCGATCTGGCCCGTTTCACCGGCAAGCGCCTGTACCAGAGCACGCCGGCCCAGGCCCTGGCCGACCGCGAAGGCTTTCTTGACGAAGCCGCCGCCAAGGCCCGGGTGCACGAGCAGCAATCCGCCCCCAGTGCGGCAGCCAGCACGCCGAAGATTGTTGCGGTAACGGCTTGCCCGACAGGCGTTGCCCATACCTTCATGGCCGCAGAGGCGCTGCAGCAGGCCGCCCAGGCCCTGGGCTACACGCTGACCGTGGAAACCCAAGGCTCGGTAGGCGCCCGCAACCCATTGCCGGCCGAGGCCATCGCCGCCGCCGACGTGGTGCTGCTGGCCGCCGACATCGAAGTGCCCACCGCGCGCTTCGCTGGCAAGCGCATCTACCGCTGCGGTACCGGCATCGCCCTCAAGCAGGCCCGCGCTACCCTGGACAAGGCCCTGGCCGAAGGCAAGGTGGAAAGCGCCGCTGATGCCGCCAGCGCCCCGCAAAAAACCGAGAAGACCGGCGTCTACAAGCACCTTCTGACCGGCGTGTCGTTCATGCTGCCGATGGTGGTGGCCGGCGGCTTGCTGATCGCCCTGTCGTTCGTGTTCGGCATCGAGGCCTACAAGGAGCCCGGCACGCTGCCGGCGGCATTGATGCAGATCGGCGGCGAAGCGGCGTTCAAACTGATGGTGCCGCTGCTGGCCGGCTACATCGCCTGGTCCATCGCCGACCGCCCGGGCCTGGCGCCGGGGATGATCGGCGGCCTACTGGCCGGCACCCTCGGCGCGGGCTTCATCGGCGGCATCGTCGCCGGCTTTCTCGCCGGTTACAGCGCCAAGGCCATCGCTCGCTGGGTGACCCTGCCCAGCAGCCTCGAAGCGCTCAAGCCGATCCTGATCATCCCGCTGCTGGCCAGCCTGTTCACCGGGCTGGTGATGATCTACGTGGTCGGCCAGCCGGTGGCAGCCATGCTCGCAGGGCTTACGCACTTCCTCGACAGCATGGGCACCACCAACGCCATCCTGCTCGGGCTGCTGCTCGGCGGCATGATGTGCGTCGACCTCGGTGGCCCGATCAACAAGGCCGCCTATGCGTTTTCGGTGGGCTTGCTGGCGTCGTCCAGCTACGCGCCGATGGCGGCGACCATGGCTGCCGGCATGGTGCCGCCGATCGGCCTGGGCATCGCCACCTTCCTCGCCCGGCGCAAGTTCGCCCAGAGCGAGCGCGAGGCCGGCAAGGCGGCGCTGGCGCTGGGGCTGTGCTTTATCTCTGAAGGCGCCATCCCGTTCGCCGCCAAGGACCCTCTGCGGGTGATCCCGGCGAGCATCGCCGGCGGGGCCTTGACCGGCGCGCTGTCGATGTACTTCGGTTGCAAGCTGATGGCCCCGCACGGCGGGCTGTTCGTGCTGCTGATCCCCAATGCGATCAACCACGCGTTGCTGTACTTGCTGGCGATCCTGGCAGGGAGCCTGGTGACGGCGGTGGTGTATGCCGTGATCAAGAAGGGCGAGCAGGTGGAGATGGTGGTGGCGCCGGCCAAGGGCTAGCGCCCATCGGGGGGCACGCCCGCTCCCCGGGGGTTCAAATTGTGGGAGCGGGCTTGCCCCGCGATGGCTATTCGAAGGTCGTACCGATCCGCTGGCGATTCTTCGCGTACCAGACCCCGTTAACCTTCGCCGTTACATCCGCCACTGCAACCTGGCCGAAGTACCGGCTGTCGGTGCTGTTGTCGCGCCGGTCGCCGAGCAGGTAGACATGGCCGGGTTCAACCACCAGGGGCGCCAGGCTCAGTGAATAAGGGCTGCGCACCATCTCGGCGGGGGCATGGAACAAGCCCAGGTTGCGGCCATTGACCAACAGTTCGCCCGCAACGATCTCCAGCCGGTCGCCGGCCACCCCCGCCACGCGCTTGAAGCCTTCCACATTGCCTTGGCGGTACAGCACCACATCCCCCACCTTCAGGTCGCCAAGCAAGCGCGAGTCACTGACGATGTGATCGCCGATCTGCAGCGCCGGCTCCATCGAGCCCGAAGGAATCTGGTCGAGCCGGTAACCGAACAACGGCCCCCGCAGCACCACCAGCACGGCGGCCAGGACCACCACCGCGGCGGCATAGGCCACCAGGCGTGCCCCGGGCGGTTCGCTGCCCGGGTGGCCGCGCCAGGCGATCCAGGCGGCCAGGCAGGCCGAGCCGAGCTTCAGCGCCAACGCGATGCACAGGCCGACGATCACCGCCTTGGGCGTGGCAAACAGGCCGATCAGGAAGAAGTCGATGAGGAACAGTGCCAGCAGTATCAGCGCCCAGCGCAGGCGGCCTACATAGTAGAGGCCTGAGCCTGCGATCAGCAGGGAGATGACAAACGCCGATGAAGCGGATTGACGCGATTGCATGGAAGGTCATTCGTCCTTGAAAAGAGTTCTTCGAGTTTTCGGCGGGTACAACGGAGTCTTGAGCGCTCAGCCCTGACGTGTCTTTGCCCGCAGCGGCACCAGCAGGTCGGCCAGGCCGTTGTGGTCGATCTCATGCATCAATGCCAGCAACGCACCCAGCTCGCCATGGGGGAAACCCTTGCGCGCAAACCACGCCAGGTAATCACCCGGCAGGTCGGCGATGATCCGCCCCTGGTACTTGCCAAAAGGCATGGTGCGGGTAACCAGCAGTTGCAGGGATTCAGGTTTCATTGGCGCGGCAGCCTGTGGCGGGTGAAGCGCGGACGATACTGCAATCTGCACGACGACCCAAGCGGCGATCATGCAGAACGCACCAGCACGACGCTTTCGAAATAACTGTAAATTACTGATTTTTATAGATTATTTTTAACCGGAAAGCCTGGCATGAAGCCTGCTCCAGTTAAGGTGACTATCACCTGCCAAGGAGTTGTTGCCATGAGTAACCCCAACAAAGACGTCATCGATGTGCTCAACGACCTGATCGAGTACAGCAAGGACGGCGAGAAGGGCTTCAAGACCTCCGCCGAGGATGTGAAGAACCCACAACTCAAGGCGTTCTTCGTTCAGCGTGCCGGCGAGTGCGCCAATGCCGCGGCCCAGCTGCAAAGCGAAGTCCGTCGCCTGGGTGGCGACCCGGAAACCAGCACCAGCATCAGCGGCGACCTGCACCGTGGCTGGGTCAACCTCAAGTCGATGGTCACCGGCAAGGATGAAGCGGCGGTGCTCAATGAAGTGGAGCGCGGTGAGGATCACGCGCTCAAGGCCTACAAGGATGGCCGTGAGAAGCTGGTGAAACTGGGCCGCACCGCCAGTGACCAGACCTACATGCTGGTGGAAAACCAGCTGCAAGGTGTACAGCGCAACCACGACCAGGTGAAGGCGCTGCGCAACGCAGCCCGCGCCGCTTCTTAAGCCTTGGGGCCCTCTACCCGGTTACGGCCATTGGCCTTGGCCCGGTAGAGCGCTTCGTCCGCGTCACCCAGCAGCCGGGTCAGGTCGTGCTGGGTGCCGGGGATGTGCAGGCCGATGCCGACGCTCACCGTCACCGAGCGTTCGTCCGCGCCGAACGGCGGCATCGACTCGACGCTGGCGCGAATACGCTCGGCCAGCAGCAGCGCGCCGGCCAGTTCGGTCTCCGGCAGTACCACCTGGAACTCTTCCCCGCCATAACGCGCCGCCAGGTCCGCCGGGCGCCGAATGCAATGCTCGATGGTCTTGGCCACCTCGCGCAGCACGTGGTCGCCGCCGGCATGGCCGTGGCGCTGGTTGAACGCCTTGAAGTGATCCACATCCACCATCAGCACCGCCAGTGGCTTGCGGTTGCGCTGGGCGCGTGCCCATTCCAGGCGCAGCACCTGGTCGAGCCGGCGGCGGTTGGCCAGCCCGGTGAGGCTGTCGGTGGCGGCCAGGGTCGCCAGGCCCTGCTCGGCATCGTGGCGCCGGCGCAATTCACGGCCCAGCAACAACGTGAGCCAGAGGATGCCGATGCACAGCACGCCGGTGGCCACACTGACCACGATGGCCGTGCGCCGCCAGGACTGGAACACCTCGTCGGTGGAGTGCACCACCAGCACGATCAACGGCAGGTCGGCGACCCGGGCGAAGGTGTACATGCGCTGGGTGTCCTGCAGGCTGGACCTGGCCGTGAAGCTGCCACTGCGCTCGCCGAGGATGCGCTTGAAGTTGGGCCGTTCGCTGAAGCTGGTGCCGATCAGCGGGTCCTGTGGCCGGGAAGGTTGGCGGGCCAGCAGCTGGCCGTCGGTGTTGAGCAGGTTGATGCTGCTGTCGTCGCCGATGTCCAGGCGCTCGAACAGCCGGCTGAAATACGACAGGCGCAGTGCCCCGGCGGCCAGGCCGATGAATTCACCGTTGCTGCCGGAGATCCGCCGGCTGAAGCTGATGCACCAGTCCAGGTCGCCCAGCCGGGCCTTGAACGGTGGGCTGATCAGCAGGCCCAGGCCGGGGTGGTCGCGGTGCCGCTGGAAGGGGATGGTGTCGGCGAAGTTGGCCTGGCGGGGCACCACGCTGGTGGAGTCACCGACCACATCGCCCTTGGCGTCGAGCCAGAGAATGTCGCCGCGCACCGGTGCCGATATCGCCTGGCTGAACAGGATCTGCTGGCGCAGGCTGGGCTGAACGCTGAGCAATTCGGGGTGTTTCACGGCCCAGATCAGGCCTTTGAGGGATTGGTCGTAGAGTTCGACATTGCGCACGATGTCGCTTTCGATCAGCTGCACGATGTTGCCCGAGGAGCGGATGGCCGACTGCTCGACGCTGTCGCGCTCGCGCGCCAGCAGGTAGCTGACGATGCCCACTATGGCGAGCACGGCGAGGCAACTGCCCAGGTTGAGGATCAGTTCGGGGTGCGACTTGTACAGGGCTGAACGCGGTGATCGGGTAACTGACGTCATGCTCGCTACTGCATAAGCCCCTTGATCCATGGGGGATGGGCCATTACGCGGCGGCGGTATTCTAAGGAACGGTGGATTGTCGGACAAGAATTATGGTGATTCGTCCGACGAAATCGTGGGGGCGGGGCTCTGGTGGTGGATTTGGGATCGCATGAGGGTTGTCGGGTGGCTGGCTGTTGATTGTGTCAGGGCATGCAGGGGCCTGGCTGTTGGTTGCATCAGGGCATGCAGGTGCCTGCCACAACTCTTGCAGCGCCTATGAGATCGAGCGCCGCCCGCGCGGCGCATCGCTGGCAAGCCAGCTCCCACATCTGTTTCGGGCCAGTTACTCCTGTGAGTTCATCGCTGTCCGCCTTGTTGGTACGACGCGGTTTCAGTGTGTGCGTTGCCGACGCCCCACATGACTCAAGGCATGCACCAAGGCAGGCGCCGGTACTTTCACAGAAGTAACTGGCCCGAAACAAACTGTGGGAGCTGGCTTGCCAGCGATGCGCCGCGCGGGCGGCGCTCGATCTCATAGGCGCTGCAAAAACACCGGCAAGCACCTGGTGGCCCTGACCTAATCTTTCGACATGCACCTGGTGGCCATTACCAGCTCCCGATCAGCCACCCCGCAACGGCGTACGACATTTCCGAATCTGAAACCAAATACTTCAGTCAGGCCATGCTTGGGACCTATCCTACGCGCCTGCCGGAAGGTTCCAGATATGCCGGGACAATCATCAGGGATAACTTCCTCGGGTCGCCGATTTTGGTGACCGGGCGTGAGAACCCGACGATGTGAGTTTCGGCATTTTTCATGGCAGCCGTGTTCGGGCAGACCTTTGGTCTGGCCGGGTCTCATGTCCTCGGTTTCTCACCCCGTGCACGGTTGCCACCCAATCCCGTGAGAAAGGTCCGCGTGGCGATTTCCTCAATCGACATGAGTGATTCGAAATGAAAAAGCTAGTCCCCGATCCCCCCATCCCCTACATCAGCATCATCGACCACCTGACCCACGACGCCGCCATGGCCCACGCCGCCGTGCTGATGTCGACCATGAGCCGAACCCTGGACGCCTACCGCGCGTTCCCCCCTGACGACCGCCCCATGGTCCTGATGGAAAACGTGGCCATCCTCAGCCAGCTACTTCGCTGCCTGTTCGACCATGCTCGGTCCCTGCAGGTGGCGCCATGAGCGACAAACCCGAACCCGCCTTCACCGCAGGCGTCGAGACCTTCCTTGAGTTGTACCGTGTGCAGCCCGATATCCCGTTCAGCCGGGCATTCGATGAGCTGTCGATGTTGCAGGGTTGCATCCTGCACCTGACGACCGAGGCGGAAATGGAGGGGGATTTGCTGGCCGGCAGTGCGGCGCGGATTCTCAGCGCGATGGCCAAGGCACTGGTCAATGACCTGGAACTCGGGTTGAACAGGCGTTAGTAAAACAGAGGCTCGTATTCTTCGCGCATCCCGCCCAAGGCTGTAAGCCGTCCACCTCATCCAGGACGTGCCGACCCCTTGGGCGTTTTGCTTTCTGGAGGACACGTATGCCAACAGCGGGGATGCGTGATGCTGACTGGGGCCGCTTTGCGGCCCATCGCTGGCAAGCCAGCTCCCACAGGCTACCTCTGTGGGAGCCGGCTTGCTGGCGAAACGAGGGCGAAGCCCTCGCCGTGCACCGACGTCAGATCAGAACACGTTCACCGGGTAATCGACGATCACCCGCACTTCGTCGTTATCCGACTCTGCCGCGTAGGCCGCATTGGCCCGGTGGCTGGCATAGCGCAGCAGCACCGACAAATCCTTCAGCTGGCCTTCCTGGAACACGTACTTCAGGTCGAAGTCGCGCTCCCAGTGGGTGGCGTGCTTGCCGTCCGCGTTGTAGTAGTCGTAGTGCGTGGTGTCCTGGGTGGCCTTGGTCAGGTCCGCCTCGCCGCGCGAGTACGACAGCGAGCTGGTCAGCCCCGGCACGCCGACACCGGCGAAGTCATAGTCGTACTGCAGCTTCCACGAGCGCTCGTTGGGCGCGTTGAAGTCCGAGTACATGCGCGAGTTGTCCAGGTAGATGCTGTCACCCAGGTTGATGTAGTCGAACGGCGTGTTGCCGTTGACCCGCTGGTAGGCGGCGGTGACGCTGTGGAACCCGGCGGCCACGGTTAAGTGCAGGCTGTAGGTGTTGTTGTCGATCTTGCCCAGCAGCGACTGGCCGGTGTCCTGGGTGTGGTAGTAGTGCGCGCCCGGGTTCAGGCTGACCAGGTCATTGACCTGGTAGGTGTAGTCGAAGTCGGCGTAGTACTGGTTCCAGATGTCCTTCAGCTCGGCGGCGTAGACATTGGCGGTGACGTTCTCGGTGCCGCTCCAGGACGCGCCGGCCCAGTTCAGGTGCTTGCTCTTGTCGCCGTCTTCCAGTGCACCGTAGTAGGTGTCGATGCGGCGATGGCCGCTCTGGTTGTACGGCTTGGTGAAGCTCACCTGGCCACCTTCGAGCATCAGCCCGTCGATGCTGGTGTTGGTCAGGGCGAAACCACGGAAGGTCTGCGGCAGCATGCGCGATTCGCCGCCGGCGATCACCGGGTTGGTGAGGAACAGGTCACCGGCCTTGAACTCGGTGTCGAAGCCCTTGAGCTTGATCGCCCCGCCCGCGGTGGAGAACGAGTGCGGGGCAGCGCCCTGGCTGCCGTCGTCCTTGACGTGGTTGGGCAGGATCGAGGTGCCGGCATGGCCCGCGCCACCGTCGAGCTTGAGGCCGAGAATGCCGTGGGCGTCCAGGCCGAAGCCGATCACACCAGGGGTGTAGCCGGACTCGAAGCGCGCCACGGCGCCCTGGCCCCATTCGCGCTTGTCACGCACGTCACGGTTGAGTTCGTTGCGGTTGAAGTAGGCATTGCGAAAATGCAGGTTCAGCGTAGAGCCTTCGATGAAGCCATCAGCCTTGTCTTCATCGGCCTGGGCGGCCAGGGGCATCGTTGCGGTAAACGCAAGGAAAAGCGGGGTAAAACGAAACGCAAAAGACACCGGTACAAACTCCTTTGGTCAAGCGGTGGGGCAGTTTTTATTGTCGTGTTCTGCAAGTTTCTTATTAGAGACGCAGCAGCCTGGCTGATATTTTCGACACATAAAAAAAGCCGCTGATGAGCAGCGGCTTTGAAAGGCTAACATATCGGCACCGCGGGTGCCCATGTGTAGCCAAGGGAAGCTGGGAGGTGCGACGGTGCGCAATCAGCTATCGACATTGGCGTCGCTGGAAACCTTCGAGGCTGTCTGTTCTGCGGATTCGCCGGCGTCAGCCTTGTGCGCCAAGGCTTCGCGGGATTCTTGGTGAACAGCGGCAAGTTCTGCACTGCGGGTGACGAAGGCTTGGGATTCTTCGGCCATGGCCAGTGGCGACAACAACAGGGAAGACAGGACGAAAACGCTGGCAATACCCATACTGTTGGACATTTGAAACTACCTTCTTGCGGGGGCAAGTGTTAATGGAGACAGGGCTAAAGTTAGTCGTTTCCCTAGGCCTGAAACAGCACCCCGTTCGATAAGCACTGTTGCGAAAAATGTAATTGTAGGCGCTTGCATGCGCGGATTTTCGTTCACAACCCACGTTGTAGAGCGCTTCAGGATTGAAACGCATCTTCTCGCGGTGCACATGTTCTCGCCCACGCAGCGGGCACCTGGCATTTTTGTCAGTTGTGCAGATCACCTGGTCGCCATTCAATGACGACGAGCCGATAGCACGCGAGGGTTTGGTGATGACCTACAACTGTCACGCCTTCAGGAAATTCTTCAAGAATGGCGATCTCATCACGGTGAACGGCGTCAAAGCTGTTTACGAATTCGCAGAGAACGATGTGCTGCGTATCAGGTCTCCAGACAAACGAAACTTGGCTTACACCGACATCGAGCTTGTGCCCGAGCTGGGCGCGAAGCTAGAGCAAGAGGCCATGCAGCTGGAGGCCATGCTCGAAAGCGGCGCGGTACTGGTCAAACCCGAGGAGTGGGGGAAGCTGTCACCAGCGTTGGGGGCGGTGTGGGTGGAGCTGACTACTGATTTAAACGGCTACTACTCATTTTTTGGCCACGTAACGGTCGTAGACTACCCCGGTCAATACGCGAAATTTGTGTTCACTGTCGATGATGCTCTGCAGGATCATCATGCTCAACTCACCCTTGACTATCCGATATTGAAGGGGACTGGCCTATTCAATGGTCAGCATGAGTTTTTCAGCTTCATCAAGAATGTCTATTTGCTCAGCGGAATCGTCAGTCAGATTGACCCTTATGCGGTTCCTTACCAGATCACCACGCGGTCTGACGGTTACCTTCCTGACATGACCGACTTCACACTGATGCGAGAGGGCAGCGTCGACGATGGGTGGTACAGCACCGTACCGATCAAGGCAGGTCGCGAACTCGCGCGTGATGAAACGCTCAGTGCGTTTCTGGTCAACCGCTGCGATGGAGAGGTCAGTCGGTTTGCCTTCACCCCTCAGGCCAGTGAACTAACGGCACAGAAGTGGCCTCGGGCATTCGCCAAGTTTGTTGCCGACCAGGGCGCCCCGATCACTGCCGGAGCATGGGACGAGAACAATAACTTCACGACCGAGAGTGGCCCATTACGGCTGTGGAGCCATGCCAAGTACCGGGCTTTCAGCAATGCTCCCTTCGATAGCAATCTGGTACAGGCGCTGGCCTGCAATGACAGTTTCCGCTTGACTGCCCGGCAGACGCTTTGTTTGCAGGTTCGCGACCTTAAAACACAAGCGCTGTTCGAAAATCATTTCTTCAGCCCCACGCAGGGGCAGGTCGGCTTGGGCTGGTCCAAGGCATTGTGCGATCAGATCAATCGTGACAGCCATCTGCTGCGGGCGGGTGTATTGAACAGCGACTGTCAGGTAACGCCCGCCGAAATCGGCAACGCGTTTTGGGTGCCGCAGCGGGCCGAACTGAGCGTGAACCTGACCGTCTCAGGCTGGTGGGAAAGCCGCAAAGTCGAAGGATCGCAGGCTTTACCGGTCGGTACCACGTTGCATACCTGGGTCTACGATGCATGTTCTCAGCGCTTGCTGGGTCATCATCAGTGGGGCCCCACCACGACCCTGAGGGCAAGTGGCAAATGGCTGGCGGACTGGGCTACTGCCCTGAATCGTTCAGAGGTGTCCGCTTATGTGCAAGCCAGTTCCTCAAGGCCTGCGTCCAACAATCTTATCGGCCAGGATGCCCTCGGCCTTGGTTTATGGCACCGGGGCGACGCCTTGCGCATCTTCACCTCGCTGCCGGATGCGGGTAACTGGGTACCGGCGCTGGAGCTTCCGACAAAAGCGATGTCCCGAGCCTCGCTGAACGTTGCGGTACGGCATCCCTTTAGCAACCGGGCCTTACATACTGGCGTGTTCAGACCTCCGCAGACAGAGAAAGGCGGCGAGATCGAGCTGCCGTCCTGGCGCATTGCCTTGGCGCGTTTTCTCCAGGAACAAGCCTGGCCTGAACTTTACGTTGACATTGACAGCACGACTGGAGGTGCCGGGTCGCTATCAATCCCACGCTTCAGTGAACTGCAGGTCGAATTCGAACCCCTCGTAGAAGAGGCACCCGATGTTCAGAAGGAGGAAATGGCCTCGGTGCTGTCCGTTGACTTCGACTCAGCCTTCAGTGAACTGCAGGTCGAATTCGAACCCTTCGTAGAAGTGGCACCCGATGTTCTGAAGGAGGAAATGGCCTCGGCGCCGTCCGTTGAGTTCGACTCAGCCAAGGGCCAACTCAATGCCTCCATCAACTTGCAGTCAGGGGAGCTCGAGTTTCGTCTGACTCAGCACGCCTGGGACAAGGGTATACGGGTGGCCGCCTGCGAGCCGACGGTTTTCGGCAAAGGTGAAGAGTCGCCGCTTTGGGTCAGCGCCGGCAAGATCATCTGGGGCGGCCGGGTCAAGCAAGACTACGAGATCGTTCTGGATTATCCCGAAAGCCTGCGCGATGAAGACAAATTGATCGTCGGCCATTTCGGCGCCTTTGACGAACACGCATTCTGGAAAAATTCGAAATCGGTCGAGTTCACCCCGTCCGCCGCATTGGCGCCCTACACGCCGAGGAGTCTGCTATGCGAAGACTGGGGGAACACGGATCACTCGGAAATTTTCGATACTTTCGGGCATGACATGACCGGCGTGGATGGCCGCCTGGGCTTGTTCCATGCTCACTACCCGATCGCAACGCTGCAAGGTCTGGGCGCACGGGGGCCATTGTGCGACCTGACCTTGCATTATTCGGCCTTGCGCGGAAACGAGGCGGGGTTGGGGGATGGCTGGGCCTGGCGCTTCTCCAGCCTGGACGTGCGTGAACGTGTGTTGACCCTGGCCAATGGCGAGCGAATCACGTTCACCCCCAAGGAGTGGGAAGACCTTGGCAAGGAACAACCGTTGAAGAAGAAGCACTGCCTGTTGCGCTGTAACAAGGATTGCAGTGAATTCACGATCGAGCTGCCCAATGGCCGTCAGGAAGTCTTGAAAAAGCCTGCCGTGGAGACCGCCAACGAGGTCGAGCCCAATGATGAATTTCGCCAGACAGTCCTGAAGCTCCTGCGGGCTATCAAGGAGAAAAGCAAACCGCAGTTTCCCGCCGTGCCTGAGCACTGGACTCAATGGGTGCTGCTGGTGGCTTCACCGGGGGCCTACTACATTGGTGCGGCGCTCGATTACAACGAGGCCGCCAAGGCCTGGGCAACGCATGGAACGATCGAGGAGCTGAACGAGCGCATCGCCTACTACGAGCGTCCATTCGTGCAGCTGCTGCCTGCTCGCATCATCTCGCATTATGGTGAGGTGCTCGAACTGACGTGGAAGCGTCAGCTTGGGCAATTCCTGCTCATGCGCATCGAGAGCGAGAAACAAACCTTGTTCACGGCTGAGTACGTCACCCCGGACAAGTCGGCTGCGCAGGTGAACATGCAGATATGGCCAGCAAGCGATGAATGCTTCGAGGTCAAGCTGCAATTGAATGACTGGCTGCTACGGACCCTTGAGTGGACTCAAGCAGGTGCGTGCCTTCAGCAGGTCAAATGTGGCTATGAAGACGATCCGGTTCTAGACCGGGTGCTGTGTCGGTTAGAGGAGTTGGATGGTTCGGTCGAGTACGTGCGCTACACCCCGGGTGTACGCCCAGAACCAAACGACACCAATAAGTGGCCCTCGTGGCCCAAGGTCAAGCTCCATGCCTTGATTCCTGGCGGTGGGCAAGAGAACCACGTGGCCACCTACCAATACACGGGGGAGTTGCGTGACATCTCTGATCAGTTGTACATCATTGCCGGCCGGCGAGGTCCCTATGGCAAGCGACGGCATCATTTGCAGGTGTTCGGTGAGGACGGCAGTCACAGGCGAGAAATACTGGCAGGTGAGGCATCCGCCGAGGACCAGTGGCTGGAGTTAAAGGCCCAGAACAAGAATACGACGCAGAGCATTCGATACACGGGGTATGGGAATGACCTGATCAAGGTGATCGAGTCGATCAAGTTGGTCATCAGGAAGGGAAAGCCTGCATTGGCTGGCAAACAATCCGTCAAGCATCAGCAGGAAATCGTAGAGATGCTCTGGCGATTCAGCCGCAATCAACGTGTGGTGTTGGTCAACGCTATTCAGGCCTGCTTGCAAGTCGTCCCGGTCGCACAGCGTCAGCCCCATGGCAAGGCGGTCGATATGCAGCTCATGACGACGGACGATGACGGACTGCCCGTGAAAGTGGTCATCGAGGGCCAGCATACGCTTTGCCGTGGCTACTATGGTCGCGCGGGTGGCGCGAATCGTATCGAGGCCGATCTGTTGCGCACAGTTGACTGCCTGCCGGAACTACAGGAACTACAGGAACTACAGGAACTACCGCTACTGGACTGCCCGGCAGTACCTGAGTACGCGATGCTACCTGTGATGTTCGAGTATGAATGTGACGATTTCGGTCATCCACTTGGTCTGAAACTCTTCGGCTACCGCACGGTAGCGCATGCAGGCAGACCGTACCTTGAATTGGCCGAAGAGCGAGTCATTCAGGGGGGGCGCCTGGAGATCGCGTCCGGCGAGCTCTTCATCCCTGCGGACGAACCGAAGCAAATCGGCCTTGCCTCGGTGCTGTGTCGTCGACATTTGCATAGTTCGTCGACGGTGACGCACAAGGCGACGCCGAGCGATGCGAGCAAGGTCAAGGTATGGACCGTCAAGGATACTCAGATGACGCTTCAGGGGCCTGATGTCTTCTGGGAGGAAACCACCAAGACGTTCGAGGACAACCCAAATGCCCCGTACATCCTGGAGCGTATTACCTCGCAAACCCAGGCCGGCACGCAGCAGGTCAGTGTCCGTCACTTCTCACGCCATAGCGCGAACTGGCTTACTCAAACGGACTCTGAGATCGAGATGACAAGGCAGTACGACGCTCTTGGGCGGGTCGTGGACGACGCTCGGTATCGCCTGGAGCCTGGCAGAAAAAGCAGGGCAGAAAACCAGCGAGCGGTGATACATATCACCACTGCATATTCTGCGGATAACAAGTTGGAGACTCACACCCATGCCAACGGTGCTCAACGCCGCAATCACCTGGACGGTGTTCAGCGGGTTTGGCGCAGTGAATGGCAGCCCGCTGGGGCCATTGATTATGTGCCACTGGATGAGTACTGCAGGGACGGGCTCGATGAGTCGCAGTCGGTAGGGTGTTGGGAGTGGGACTATCTGCCGGGGGGCCAGGCAGTGATCGAGATGGCGCAGGTGCAGCTCAAGGACGGGCGAGAAGCGTGGCTGACAGCGCTGGGAGCCGTTGTCGAGGAGCAATCGAGCACAAACCAAACTCCACCGGACGTCGATTCAAGTGAGTGGGACGTTGCTGTCGCGCTAACGTGCAGTGGTGGAGATGATGAAGAGGAAATGCTCAGGTTTCTTACTTGTCTTGTGCAACTAAGGGATATGAGAGATGCACACGATGTGTCTGATAAAGACATCACAGACTTGATTGGGCAAGCCCTGCATCTGTTGGTGAAGCTGTTCGATAATGACAGTTATTCTATCTCTGAGTTCTTCAAGTTCTTTCAAGGTCTTGCGGGGCGCAAAGGGGATCAATGTATTCCAGTGGTGGGGGCGTATCGGATTCCGGTCAGATATGGGCAGAAGCTCGAAAGGTGGGCCGCGAACCTCGTAATTAGAGACTTCAACCTCGGCGGGGCTGATGTCGAGAATCCTGAGGTTCTGGACTTTCTGAAGCTACTCGATTCAGCAGAAGCCGAGCGGGCACGAGGCTATCTACAGATCGCCAGTCCCGTGCTTTTCACTTATGCGAATCCTGCCAAAGGCACCACTACCCGTCAGGTTGTGAAAGAGGGATTGGCGCAACAATGCCTGTCTGAACTCACCACCGAATACGTGACCCTAACGGATGGCACCTTCGAGCGTACCGAAACCCTCGTCGACGGTGCCGGGCTGCAGCAGGTAAAACTGGTCCAACAACTCGATGCGAGTGCCCAAGTGGTGCGCAGCGAGCGCTTCGTGGACGGTGAAACACGCATCTATGCCTTCGAGCGTGATGATCTGGGCCGGATTACCAAGGCAACGCGCCCCGATGGCAGCACTGTCGAACGTGCCTATCACGGTTTCAGCAACCAGCCCACTGCCCTCAAGATAGACGGCAGGGTCATTGCCACCCAGACCGTGGCCAATGATTCCACGCTAACGTCGCGCACGGTCGGCAACCGCACTTACTCCTTCGATGACGATACCATTACCCTGCCCGACAAGACGTGCCTGCAGACGCACATCGATGCCGACTGCGTCCGTTGGCGCGCGGGCGACAGCGCCATGGGCAGTCTTGCACGCAAGAATGGCGGAGCCACTGTGGTCTGCGAGGATGGAGCGGGCGGTACCTGGAGGCACCGCTTCATCCAGGGCGACCTGCCAGGGCGCATCGAGGGCACAGAGACTACGCCTCGTGGAAAGGTGCCGACGCAGGACTGGCAGACCTTGTGTGGCGCCACCGTGGCTTCACTGCGTGCCGATGGGCGTTGGCAGCGAGTCTTCGTCGACGACCAGGGGCGGTTGCTGCGTACATGCAAGGATCATGAGGATGTGCTGTACCGTTACGATGCCTTGGGCAGGCTGAAGTCGCGCCTCGTCCATGCAATGAAGGCCGGTGAGCAATGGCAGGTACTCAGTGAACACAATGGTCTCGGTCAGGAGATCGTGCGGACTTTCCTGCACAATGGCGCGATACGCTTCAGTCAACGCATGACCTGGCGCGGTGATGGCCGGCTGATCAGCAAAGAGAACTACCAGGACGGTCAGCTCAAGAGCACCGAGCGCTTCGTTTACGATGCACTTGATCGTCTTGAGGGCTACACCTGCGAAAGCGACGATACCGCCTACTGCCCGACCAATGCCAGCGGCGATGCCGTGAAGGCGCAAGCGTTTACCTGGGACGCCTTGGACAACGTTGTCACTAAAGTGACTACGCGCTTTGATGGCACCCAGCACACGCAGGATTTCAGCTACGACGCGAATGCAGACCCCACGCGCATGACCTCGGTGCAGCACGGCTCGCAGTCTCGGGTTTTGAGCTGGAGCGATAATGGCTACTTGGTCGATGATGGACAGAGCCACGCATTCAGCTATACCGGTGCCGGCCAGGTGAGCAGGGTGAAGGATGCCGAAGGCCAACTGTTATCGCGCTATCAGTACGACGGCTATCAGCGCTTGGTCGCGCAACACGTCGAACAGGACGAAAGCATTTGCGAGCTGCGATATGACGGTGATGAGCTGATTGGCGAAATCTGGTTCGACAAGACGCGTGCCGTCACGCGTCGTACGAGCATCTCGGCAGGCCTGGCGGAGTACGAAGACGACCAGGTGCGCTGGTTGATCGACGATCCACAGGTTGGCATTGCAGGGCAGGTCAGGGACGGTGGGCTCACGTTGGCCCCGCGATTGCCGTTTGGCGAGGGCGCGTTGCTGGAGGGCGTGGTCAGCGGATACAACGGCATGCGTCGTGACCCAGTGACAGGGCAGTATCCTGCGGGCAACGGGTACCGTAGTTATGATCCCGGCATAGGCCGCTATGCTCAGCCTGACTGGCTGGCCCCGTTTGGGGACGGTGGCCACAATCCTTATCAGCACTGTCCGGACCCGGTCAACCTGCATGACCCTAGCGGCGCGATCATGCTCAGCCGATGGGGGCGGGACCGTCAATTGCGCGAGCGCGAGGAGCAATTGCGGGGGACCAGGAACGTGGGGCTGGGGGGCAAGTGGCGAGGGCTGGCCTTGTCATTCGTGCTGACGGTACTAGGAGTGGGAGCGACGGTGTTTTCGGGGGGAACAGCCTCGATGTTGCTCTTCGCCTTTTTGACCACCATGGCTGTAACGTCCTTCGGACTGGAAGTGGCCTCGGCGTTGACCGCAGAGACCAATCCGGAGTTGTCCAAGGCGCTGGGGATTGCGTCAATGGCAACCGGCGTGGCGTCCACGCAGGGCTTCCAGGGGGTGATGAAAGCCAGTATCAAGCTGTTCAACGCTACCAGGACTTTGGTGCAACGCACTGTCCGGTGGGTGGGGAACGGGTTGAAGGCCGTCGGGCAGGGCTTCAAGCGACTGAAGTCCGCCAAACTGGGCGTCACGCGCCAATCAGTGTGGCTGAGTATACGAGAGGGTGCATCCAGGGCGATAGCAGCCGCCAAGTCCGCGCCTGGAAAGCTCTTGTGTAAGGTGGACGACTATATCAAGGCCCCGGCCGCTCGGCTTGAGCCTATGCCCACTTACGGAAGGCATGGTGTGTTCGGCAAGTTGAAAAGCCTTTGGGATGGACCGGATCCCCTCAACCTCACGGGTAGATCGATCGCCTTCTACAATTGGGCGAACCAATTGCGCTTCGTTTCCACACTCAGTCAAAACATGGCGTTGGCGATTGAAGCGAACATCCTGCGCGGGACGATCGACTCGTCGATTGCACTGGCGCGGGGTAATCAAACCTCGACAATCAGTACAAGGGCAAGAGGCTCTTATCTTCCTGATCCCAACATCAAGGAAGTAGCACGTGCTATTAGCCAGTTCGAAATTCGCAGCACAATGGAACTCAGTATTTGAGTCGCCGCGTGGTGCAGGACCTGATAGAAATGCTAGTGGCGCCTGTTTGATGAGTTTAATAGGATTGAATAGAGGCTGTTCCGAATACTGAGTTGTCAAGGCATTCGGAGCGCCCGGAGCAACTCAATATTTAGGTGATCAACATGGCCGAGCAGAGTGGAAAAGTTAAATCAATGAACACGGACTTGCACTTCGGTTGGATTGAATTTGAACCTGAGTCGGAGGAAGAGGATGACCAGCTTCAATTCGAATTAATAGCCAACTCCGGAATTGCCGTAGGCTCAGAAGTAACCTTCACCAAGGTACCCGACCCAAACAAACCGGGCAAATTCAAGGCCACGGCTGTTAGCGCCAAGAAATAGCAGATCGGTTTAAGCTAAAGAGGCGTTCAGACCTGCTCGCCTCTTTTCTTTTTGCTGGCGTCTTGTGCGGTGTACTCCGGCCCCGCATTCGGTAAGCGGATCCCAAAGCAATTCCCTGCCTTATCGCTGTGCACGAAGACCTCACCTCCATGCATCAAGGCGATGGCCTTGACGATCGCCAGCCCCAGGCCGTGATTGTTGCCACCGCTGTTGGCACGCGCGGCATCCACCCGGTAGAAGCGCTCGAACAGCAGCGGCAGGTGTTCCTCGGCGATGCTCGGCCCCGGGTTGCTCACCGCGATACTGACCTGTTGCTCATCGGCCTCGATGCGTACCTGGATCACCTGGTGAGGCGCGGTGTGCTGCACGGCGTTGTTCAGCAGGTTGATCAGCGCCCGGCGCAACTGGGCTTTCTCGATGCGTGCGCGGGCGTCGCCGCTGACGCTCACGCGCACCTGGGCGTCCTCGAGGATGTAGTCCAGGTAGTCGAGGGTGGTGGCCACCTCTTCGGCCAGCGAGGCCTCGGCCAGGGCGGTGGCCTTGCTGCCCTGGTCGGCGCTGGCCAGGAACAGCATGTCGTTGATGATGCTGCGCAGGCGTTCCAGCTCCTCCAGGTTCGATTGCAGCACCTCGAAGTAGTGCTCGGCGCTGCGCCCGCGGGTCAGTGCCACCTGGGTCTGGCCGATCAGGTTGGTCAGCGGCGAGCGCAGTTCGTGGGCGACGTCGGCGTTGAACGCTTCGAGCTGGGTATAGGCCTGGCTGACCCGGTCCAGCGCTGCGTTGAAGGCACCGGCGAAGCGCGCCAGTTCCGGTGGCAGGGCTTCGGTTGGCAGGCGCCCGTCCAGGCGTGGCGGGGCGAGCCCCTGGGCTTGGTCAGAGAGCGTCAGCAAGGGCTTCAAACCGATGCGCGCCACCCAGTAGCTGAGCAGCGAAGCCAGCACCACGCCGAATGCCGCCAGGCCGACAATGGCCACCAGCAGGCTGTGTTGGGCCTGCCAGAACGTTTCGGTGTTGATGCCGATCAGAAAGCGCAGCGGCGGGCGTTCGCCCAGTGCCGGCAGCTCGCTGACCAGCACCTTGTAAGGGTAGGGGCTGTCCGCCAGGCGCAGCTCGCGCATGCCCGGCGGGCCTTCGGCGAAGGCGCGGACCAGCTCGGTGGGTTGGCCATATTCGTAGTTCGGGTTGCTGCCGACTGCCCAGAAGCGGATGCGCTTGTCCTCTTCGCCGAGCAGGTTGAGCTTGTTGTGGATCTTGGCCCAATGCTCGGGCGTGCCGTAGCGGTTGAGGGCGGACTCGAGCACGCTGAAGCGGGCTTCCAGTTCGGCGGCAGGCAGCAGGTCGAGGCTGCGGTCGACCTGGCGGTACAGGGCGCTGCCGATCAGCACGAACACGCCCAGGGCGACCAGGGTGAACAGGGCGCAGAGGCGCAGGGCGATGGAGTTGCCGGCTCTTTTGCGCAAATGGTCTTTTGTGTTCATTGACTGTCAATCCAATCGCCGCCGCCAAGCCCCTGTGGGAGCGGGTTTACCCGCGAACACCGGCGAAGCCGGTGCCAGGCACCACGGTGGCCACATCGCGGGTAAACCCGCACCCACAGGGACTGCTCACTACCCACGGTTTTCCAGGACATAGCCCATGCCTCGGATGGTATGCAGCAGCTTGTTGTCGAAGGGCCCGTCAAGCTTGGCGCGCAGGCGCTTGATCGCCACCTCCACCACATTCGCGTCACTGTCGAAATTGATGTCCCACAACAGCTCCGCGATGGCCGTCTTGGACAGGATTTCGCCCTGGCGCCGGGCCAGCACACTGAGCAACGAGAACTCCTTGGCGGTCAGCTCCAGGCGCTGGCCTGCGCGGGTGGCCTTGCGTGCCATCAGGTCGATCCACAGGTCGGCCACCTGCACCTGCAGCGGTTCGTGGCTGCTGCTGCGGCGGGTCAGGGCTTGCAGGCGGGCGACCAGTTCCAGGAACGAGAACGGCTTGCCCAGGTAATCGTCGGCGCCTTCGCGCAGGCCATGGATGCGGTCCTCGACCCGTTCACGGGCGGTGAGCATGATCACCGGCGTCTGCTTGCGTGCCCGCAACGCGCGCAGCACACCGTAGCCGTCCAGGCCCGGCAGCATCACGTCGAGCACTATCACCGCGTAGTCGCCTTCCAGGGCCAGGTGCAGGCCGTCGATGCCGTCCCGCGCCAGGTCCACGGTAAAGCCCTGCTCGGTCAGGCCGCGGTGCAGGTAGTCGGCGGTTTTTTCTTCGTCTTCGATGATCAGTACACGCATGGTCTTGTCTCAGCGGGCGGTCGGCGCGGCGACGGTGGCGGCCTGGCGGCGATGGAACAGGCGCTCCAGGGCCAAGTATATGACCGGGGTGGAGAACAGCGTCAGCGCCTGGCTCACCAGCAGCCCGCCCACCACCGCGATGCCCAGTGGCTGGCGCAGCTCGGCACCGGCGCCGAAGCCGAACATCAGCGGCACCGCGCCGAGCAGCGCGGCCAGGGTGGTCATGATGATCGGCCGGAAGCGCACCAGGCACGCCTGGCGGATCGCCTGTTCGGGGGTCATGCCGTGGTGGCGCTGGGCGTCGAGGGCGAAATCGATCAACAGGATGCCGTTCTTCTTGACGATGCCGATCAGCAGCACCACGCCGATCAGCCCCATGATGCTGAAGTCCTGCCCGCTGCCCCACAGCAGGATGATCGCCCCCAGGCCCGCCGAGGGCAGGGTTGAGATGATGGTCAGTGGGTGCACGAAGCTCTCGTAGAGCACGCCGAGGATGATGTACACCGCCACCAGCGCGGCGAGGATCAGGTACGGCTGGCTCGACAGCGAGCTCTGGAATGCCTGGGCCGCGCCCTGGAAGTTGCCGGTGATCGAGTCGGGCATGCCCAGCTCGCGCTGGGTGCGTTCGAGGATCTGCACCGCATCGCCCAGGGCCACGCCGGGGGCCAGGTTGAACGACAGGTTGGCAGCGGGGAACAGGCCGTCGTGGCTGATCGACAGCGGCCCGGTACTGGGGGGCGCCACGTGGGCCAGTGCCGACAGCGGCACCATCTCGCCCGACAGCGGCGAGCGCAGGTAGAAGTAGTTCAGGCTTTCGGCCTTGCCGCGCTGGCGGGCGTCCAACTCGAGGATCACCTTGTACTGGTTGGTCTCGGTCTGGAATTCGCTGATCTGGCGCTGGCCGAAGGCGTCGTACAGCGCCTGGTCGACATCGGTGGTGGTCAGGCCGAAGCGCGCCGCGGCCTGGCGGTCGATGTCGATGCGGGTGACGCTGGCGCCCAGTTGCAGGTCGTTGGACAGGTCACGCAACGCCGGGTTTTCCCGCAGGCGCTCGGTCAGGCGCTGGGTCCACAGGTTCAGCGCCACGCCGTCGTTGCTCTTGAGCACGTACTGGTACTGGGTGCGCGAAGGGCCGGAGCTGAGGTTGATGTCCTGGCCGGCGCGCATGTACAGGACGATGCCGGGCACCTGGGCCAGCTTGGGCCGCAAGCGGTCGATGAATTCGCTGGCCGAGACATCGCGTTCGCCGCGGGGCTTGAGCGAGATCCAGAAGCGGCCGTTGGCGATGGTCTGGTTGCTGCCGGTCACTCCCACCGAATGGGAGAACGCGCGCACCGCCGGGTCGTCGCCGATGATCTTGGCCAGGGCCAGGTGTTTTTCGATCATCGCGGGGTATGACACATCCGCCGCCGCCTCGGTGGTGCCGAGGATGAAGCCGGTGTCCTGCAGCGGGAAGAAGCCCTTGGGGATGCCGACGTAGCCGACCACCGCCAGGGCGAGGGTGATGCCGAAGATGCCGAGGGTCAGGCGTTGGTGCGCCAGGGCGCGGTCCAGGCCTTTCTCGTACCAGCCCAGCAGGCGCTGGCCGAAGCCGCCATGCTGCTCCTGCGGCGGCTTGCGCATGAACAGCGCGCACAGCGTCGGCGCCAGGGTCAGCGACACCACCACCGAAATCAGGATGGTCGCCGTGGCGGTCAGGGCGAACTCCTTGAACAGCCGGCCGACCACGCCGCCCATGAACAGCAGCGGGATGAACGCGGCAATCAGCGAGAAGCTGATCGACACCACGGTGAAGCCGATTTCGCCCGCGCCCTTGAGCGCGGCGGTGCGGCTGTCGTCGCCGGCCTCCAGATGGCGGTGGATGTTCTCCACCACCACGATGGCGTCGTCGACCACGAAGCCCACGGCGATGACGATGGCCACCAGGGTCAGGTTGTTGAGGCTGAAGCCGAACACGTACATCAATGCGCAGCTGGCGATCAGCGACACGCCCAGCACGCTGGACACCACCAGGGTTGCCGACCACTGGCGCAGGAACAGCGCCATCACCCCGATCACCAAGGCCACGGCGATCATCAGCGTCAGCTCCACCTCGTGCAGCGAGGCGCGGATGGTCTGGGTGCGGTCCTGCAGCACCGACACCTCGACCGAGGCCGGCAGCATTTGCTGCAGGCGCGGCAGGGCATCGAGCACCCGGTCCACGGTGTCGACGATGTTCGCCCCGGGCTGGCGGAAGATCACCAGGTTGAGCCCCGGCTGGTCGCCCGACCACGCCTTGACGTAGGCGTTCTCGGCGCCGTTGATCACCTTGGCCATGTCGGCAAGGTGCACGGGGGCGCCGTTGCGGTAGCTGACGATCAGCCGGGCATAGTCTTCGGGGTGGAACAGCTGGTCGTTAGCGGCGATGGTCGACACGCTGTGCTCGCCATACAGCGCGCCCTTGGCCAGGTTCAGGCTGGTCTGCTGGATGGCCTGGCGGATGTCGGCCAGGGTCAGGCCGATGGCGGCGAGTTTCTCCGGTTGGACCTGCACGCGGATGGCCGGGCGCAGCTGGCCGGTGATGTTGATCAGGCCGACCCCGTCGATCTGGCTGAGCTGGCGCGCCAGCAGGGTTTCGGCGTAGTCGCTGAGCTCGTTGCCGGGCATCTGCGCCGAGCTTACGGTGAGGATCAGCACCGGGCTGTCGGCCGGGTTCACCTTACGCCAGGTCGGCGGGCTGGGAAGGTCCTGGGGCAGGCGTGCGGTGGCGGTGTTGATCGCTGCCTGGACCTCCTGTGCGGCGGTGTCGATGTTCTTGTCGAGGGTGAACTGCAGGGTCAGGTTGGTCGAGCCCAGGGCGCTGCTGCTGGTCATCTGGGTCATGCCGGGGATGGCGCTGAACTGCACCTCCAGGGGGGTGGCCACCGACGAGGCCATGGTTTCGGGGCTGGCGCCGGGCAGTTGGGCGGTAACCTGGATGGTCGGGAAGTCGGCCTCCGGCAGCGGCGCCACCGGCAGGCGCGGGAAGGCGATGGCGCCCAGCAGCACCAGGGCGAAGGTCAGCAGCAGGGTGGCGATGGGGTGGTCGATGCACCAGGCCGACACGCCGTTGCGGGTGTTCATGGCTGGGGCTCCGGGTTGTTTGCGCTGACGCCATCGCGGGGCAAGCCCGCTCCCACGGTACTACCTGCATCCTGGGCAGTGGCGGTATCGCGTGGGAGCGGGCTTGCCCCGCGATTGCCATCGGCCAGGCGCTGCGGCTCTGCGCACTGTCCGCTGGTTTCAACCCGGCTGCCGGGCTTAAGCCGCGACTGGCCATCGAGCACCAGGCAATCCCCAGGCTTCACACCATCAACGACGTTCAGCGTGCTGTCCTGATACAGCACTTTCACCGGCACGGCGGCGACCTTGTCGCCGTCCAGCCGATAAACGAAGTGCCCGTCGATGCTGCGCTGCACCACCGGCGGCGGCACCACCAGGGCGTTCTCGTCCACCGCCGTGAGCAGGCGCACGGTCACCAGTTGGCCGGGCCACAGGTGGCTGTCCTTGTTGTCGAACTCGGCCTTGACCCGCACCGTGCCGGTGTTGGCCGACACCTGGTTGTCAATCAATGCCAGGTGGCCCTTGCCCAGCAGGCTGCGCTCGCCGTCGGCATCCATGAACGCCTCCACGTCGGCGGGCGTGGGGGCTTCGAGCAGTTTATGCAGGGTCGGCAGGTTTTGCTGGGGCAGGCTGAACTCCACGGCGATCGGGTCGATCTGGGTAACGCTGAACAGGCCCTGGCTGTCGCTGGTGCGCACCAGGTTGCCCGGGTCGACGTTACGGATGCCCACGCGTCCGCTCACCGGTGAGCGGATTTGCGTATAGCTGAGCTGTACGGCGGCGTTGTCGATGGCCGCCTGGTCGCCGGTGATCGTTGCCTGCAACTGGTTCACCAGCGCCTGCTGCTGGTCGAGGGTCTGCTTCGACACACCGTCATCGCTGCTCAGCAACTGGTAGCGCTTGAGGTTGACCCGCGCCACCTGCAGTTGCGCCTGGGTCTGGCCTAGCTGGGCACGGGCCTGGTCGAGGCTGGCGCGGATCGCCCGGTCATCGAGGGTGGCCAGCAGGTCGCCCTGCTTCACCCATTGCCCTTCCTTCACCAGCACCTGGGTCAGCACGCCTTCGACCTGCGGGCGCACCTCGACGCTGTGCAGCGACAGCACCGAACCAATGGCGCCGAGGTAGCGCGGCACATCCTGCTGGGCCACGCCGACCACCCGCACCGGGATGGCGGCAGCCGGCTTGTGCGCTGTAATCGCGGTCGGGCGCAGCCACCAGGCGGCGCCGCCGAGGGCGACGACGAGCAGCAGGATCAGGGCTTTGCGGGGCAGGGGGCGGGTCATGTGGCGGTGGCCGGAAAGGGGAAGGGGACAGTGTCTTATAGCGCGCCGATCGGGTCGCCAGGGTGACCGCTGGCTGTCAGCACTGTCAGTTTTGCATGCGTTTGGGAAATTTCGCAGTTTGCTTGGGAAAGCGTTCCCATGAACTTGCTCCGTTTCGCCGTGGACCGGCCTGTCGGCCACGGCATGATGCTCTTCGTGCTCGGCAAGCTGCCGTTGCACGAATCATCAAGGCGCAACGCGCGCAGCATCATGAAGGGAGCAACCATGAAAAAGGTAACCTTGAGCGGCCTGGCCGCCGCAGTGGCATTGATGGGCGCGGCCCAGTTCGCACAGGCCGCCGATGGCGAGATCAGCTTTGAAGGCACCATCGTCAACAGCACCTGCGCCATCGAGGTGGGTAACGGCACCGGCGGTGCCAAGGGTGTGGTCAAGCTCGGCGACCAAGTGCCGGTTAGCAGCCTGGCCAAGGCCGGCGACGTGGCCGGCGGTGGGGCATTCACCCTGCAGGTCAACGCCAGCGACCCAGGTTGCGATATCACCGGCAAAGCCGCCACCGTGACTTTCCTGCCGATCACCGGCTCCGCCGGTGCGGCGGGCCAGTGGCTGGCACTGGAGCCGGTGGCCGGTGCCGCCAGCAACGTGGCGGTGCAACTGCGCGATTTCAGGGGCACCGAGCTGCCGGTGTCCGAGCCGTCCGCCGAGTACGCCAACCTCAGCCAGCCCCTGCGCTTCACCGCCAACTACATCGCCACCGGCACTGCCACCCCTGGCCCGGCCAACGCCAAGGCGCAGTTCACCGTGAACATCCAGTAAACCGGGCTGCAGCCGCGCCCTGTGCAGGGCGTGGCTCACCTTGAAACTCACCCTGAAACCAAGGGGGCTGTGATGTTCCGAACCCATTCACACAGGTGGCTGGCCGTCGCGTTGTTGCTGGCACTGCTGCCAACGGCGCAGGCAGGGGTGACCCTGAGCGGCACGCGCATCATCTTCGATGCCAGCAAGCGCGATGCATCGATCACCGCTGGCAACGGCACCGACAAACCCTACGCCGTGCAGGCCTGGGTCAACACCGAGGAAGACGACCACGCCATCAGCGCGCCGTTCATTGCCACGCCGCCGCTGTTTCGACTGGATGCGATGAAGGAGCAGATGGTGCGTATCGTGCCGACCGCGCACAACCTGCCGACCGACCGCGAGTCGGTGTTCTATTTCAACGCCCAGGAAATCCCCGCTGCCAGCAACGACGATGGCAACACCCTGAAGATCGCCCTGCGCACGCGGATCAAGCTGTTCTACCGGCCCAAGGGGTTGCAGGGCAGCCTGCTCGAAGCCCTGCCACGGCTGGAGTGGGCCATTCGCCAGGAGGCCGGTGAAGCGCGGCTTCAGGTGCACAACCCAACGCCGTTCCACGTCTCGTTCATCCATATCAAGGTGGCCGACGGCGGGCGCGACAGCGAAATCGACAAGCCGGTGATGGTGGCGCCGTTCTCCACTCGCCAGTACGCCATTGCCCCGCGCCTGGGCTGGACGCCGAACAGCGTCGAGTTCTCGGTGATCAACGACTACGGCGGCTACACCAAGCCCGAACGGGTCAGCCTTGGCGCTACGCGCTGACTGGCGCACGCTCTCTGATCGAGTAACCGTAATGCCCAATTCTTCCTGCCGCAGGCCTGGCGCTTGCGGCCCGACCCTGCTCGCCTGTTTGTTCGCTGTCGGCCTGCCGGTTGCCCAGGCGGCGATGTTCGACAGCAGCTTCATGCAGCCCTTTGGCGGCGGCTCGGCCGGCCCCAACCTCGACCTCGAGGCTATCGCCCACAACGCCCAGGTACCTCCTGGCCTGCACCAGGTGACCATCCGCCTGAACCAGAGCTTCTACGAGCGCCGCGAACTGCGCTTCGACGATGCCGGCAACGGCGAGGTACGTGCCTGCCTGAGCCCGGCAATGCTCGACGCCATGGGCGTGAAGCTGGCCGCGTTCATCGACCAGCGCGAGCTGGATACGCTGGACTGCGTCGACCTGCAGCAGGCGGTCGAAGGCGCTCTGGTGACCTTCGATCCCGCCTATCTGGCGCTGGACATCAGCGTGCCGCAGGTGGCCCTGCGTCGCGACGCAGCGGGCTACGTGGCGCCGGAGGAATGGGACGCTGGCATCAACGCCGGGCTGCTCAACTACCAGTTCACCGGCTCGCAAGGGCACACGGCAGGGCAGGGCGATCACAACCAGTTCAGCCTGTACCTCAATGGCGGGCTCAACCTTTCCGGCTGGCGCCTGCGCTCCAATGGCAGCTTCACCCAGGACCAGAACAACCGCCGCCAGTGGCAGCGTTCGACCAGCTACGCGCAAACCGACCTGCCGGGCAGCCTCGGCACCTTCACCCTCGGCGAGAGCTTCACGGCCGGTGATGTGTTCGACAGCCTGCCGTTTCGTGGTGTGCAGGTGGCCAGCGACATCGGCATGCTGCCCGATTCGATGCAGGGCTACGCGCCGGTGATCCGTGGCGTGGCCGAAACCCGCGCGCGGGTCGAGGTGCGCCATAACGGCTATTCGCTGTACACCACCTATGTGCCGCCCGGGCCGTTCGAGATCAACGACCTCAACGCCTCCAGCGGCAGCGGTGACCTCGAGGTGATCATCACCGAGGCCGATGGCCGTGAGCGGAGCTTCACCCAGCCCTACGCCACCCTCGGCAACCTGCTGCGCGAGAATACCTGGCGCTACGGCCTGACCTTCGGCGAGTACAACGCCGCCGACGAAAACGGCAATCGCCCAGGCCTGGCCCAGGCCACGCTGGCCTACGGCCTGCCCCATGACTACACCTTGTCAGGCGGCCTGCTGGGCAATGACTTCTACCGCGCCACGCAGGTGGGCCTGGGCAAGAACCTGGGCAGCCTCGGCGCCATCTCGCTGGATGTGACCCAGGCTCGCACCGAGGGCCGTGACGGGCACAGCGATCAAGGTCGCAGCTATGGCATTCGCTACGGCAAGGCCTTCGCCACTGGCACTTCGGTGCGCTTCGCCGGTTACCGCTACTCCACCGAGGGCTACCGCGATTTCAGCGAGGCGGTGTGGCAGCACCAGGGCGATGACTTCAACCGCATGACCAAGCGCAGCCGGGTGCAGGCCAGCATCAACCAGAACTTCGGCAATACCTCGCTGTACCTGAACCTCAGCCAGCAGGACTACTGGAACACTTCGCGCCGCGAACGTCAGTTGCAGTTGGGCATCAACACCGTGTACCGCGGGGTGAGCTACGGGCTGTACGCCAGCAAGAGCCTGGTCGACTCGTTCGGCCAGTCCAGCTTCATCAGCTTCAACCTGTCGATTCCGCTGGGGGGCGGCAGCAGTGGCACCCTGGCGCTGACCCGCAATAACGACGGCAGCTACGACCAGCGTGCCGGATACCGGGGCCGTTCAGGGCACCTCAACTATGCGGTGGATGCCAGCCATGCCGAGCGTTCCGGCGGTAGCGGCTCG
This sequence comes from Pseudomonas sp. TWI923, assembly GCF_039673365.1. NCBI lineage: Bacteria > Pseudomonadati > Pseudomonadota > Gammaproteobacteria > Pseudomonadales > Pseudomonadaceae > Pseudomonas > Pseudomonas sp. TWI923. Next base: position 40,570 of record NZ_JBDJLM010000028.1, read on the forward strand.
GCCTCGCTCAACTACCTGGCGCCGTTCGCCCAGCTCGGCGCCGGGGTGAGTGCCGGCGAACGCTACCAGCAAGTCAACGTCAGTGCCTCGGGCTCGTTGCTCGCCCATGGCGGCGGCATCGCCCTGGGCCAGACACTGGGCGAAACCCTGGGGCTGGTGCATGTGACCGACACGCCGGGGGTGGGCCTTGGCAATGCACCGGGCACCCGAACCGACAGCAGCGGCTATGCGCTGATCCCCTACCTCACGCCGTACCGCAAGAACCGTGTGAGCCTGGATACCAGCGGGCTGGACCACAGCACCGAGATCGACAACGGCGTCACCAACGTGGTGCCGCGCCGGGGTGCGGTGGTCAAGGCCGAATTTGCCGCGCAGCGGGTGGAGAAGGTGTTGTTGAACCTGCGCCTGGAAGACGGCGGGCTGCCGCCTTTCGGCGCTCAGGTGCTGGACGCGGCGCAGCGCACGGTCGGCGTGGTCGGGCCTGGCGGGCAGGCATTGCTGGCATTCGAAGGGGCAGCAGGGGCGCTGACCGTGCGCTGGGGCGCCAGTGCCTCGCAACAGTGCCGGGCGCTGCTGGCACTGGCTGGCGCAGCGCCTGCACAAGGGTATCGACAGGTGCAGAGTGTCTGTCGCCCAGGAGAGGTGGCGTTGGTTGAGCATCATGCCGAGGGGCGTGGATGAGGAGCAGTCTGTTGGACAGAGCAATGCGTGGTGTGTCGGATGGTGCCATTTGGCGTGGGGCATTGAAGTGGGTGCTGGCGATGTTTTCGTGGTTGCCGCTGTCAGTGCTGGGCTGCGATTTTCCACCGGGTTTCTTCTACCGGGTGAACATTGACCCGGGGCACCTGTTTGTCGGCCGGGACGCCCCCGTCGGCACGGTCATTCGTCCTCAGAGGCCGAGCTATCAATGGGAGTACACAAGCGTGGAGCTGATTTGGTGCCGTGGGACCAATCGGTTCGAGGTCAAATCGCCCATGCCGCAGATCCATGGCTCCAGTCTGGTCGGCCCTGGCGAGGTGATCCTGCAGACGCGGATACCGGGGATCGGCGTCGTGATGGGCGCCAGCTATGGCTGGCCCTCGAGTCGCTACTGGACGTACATGCCTGGCCATGGACGCTTCGGGTGGGGCGTGCCCCACACGTCGACCGTCCAGACTGAAAGCGATGAGGTGGGTTCTGGAATCCGCCCCATGTACTACGACTACCGCATCATCAAGTACGCCCCTGTGGATTCGGGAATGGGGCCACAATCCCTGGCTGGCCACACCTTGGCGGAGGTCATCAACGACAAGGCAGGCAAAGTGGTCGAGCTGGTGTTCTCGGCGGGTTCCCTCGACATCGCCCTGTGTGGCTTGCCCGGCGCACCGTCCACCCAGGTCACCGTGCCCATGGGGACCTGGCGCACTAGCCAGTTCACCGGCGAGGGCAGCTTCACCGACGCCCGTTCGTTCAACCTCCCGCTGCAAGCCTGTCAGGCCGGCACCGAGCCCGGCAACGAGCACTTTGCCGAGTTGCGCCTGGACCCACGCAATGGTTCCAGTGTGCTCGACGCGCCGCGCGGCATCCTTGGCCTCAACCAGGACTCGGATGCCACCGGCATCGGCGTGCAGGTGCTCAAGCCTGACCTCACGCCCATGCCGCTGCTGGAAGATGTGCCGATGACTCGCCTGCAGAACGGCGATATCCACATCCCCATGGCTGCCCGCTACATCCAGGTTGGCAAGGACGCCCCCGTCGGTGGCGTGGCCAATGCATCGGTGGCCTTCAGCCTGACCTACAAATGAGCTTGAACCGGTTACTTACCCCGGAGGCGTAGCAGTATGTATTTGCGCAAACTGGTAGTGCTGTCTGGCCTGTACCTGCCGTTGCAGGCGTTGGCCTGTGAGTTTCCCCCCGGATTCTTCCAGCGGATCTCCTTCGACCCAGGCAACCTGGTGGTGGGCAGGGATGCGCCCATCGGCAGCCTCATCTTCTCGAGCGAAACCCGTTACACCTACAGCTCGGTGGCTTTCTCCGCAGTCAATATCAACTGCCCTGATCAGACGGTATTCGAGGTCACCACCCCCTTGCGGCAAGAGACGGGTTCACCCTGGGTGGCGCCAGGAGAGGTGTTGCTGCACACGAATATTCCCGGTGTCGGCCTGGCCGTGCTGGCCAGCTTCGGCAACGCCACGCCTGGCCGGCACTGGCAGTTCATTCCGGGGCAGGGGCGTTTTGGCTGGGGCGTGCCGCACCGCGAGATCGTCAGCCCGGCAGAGGTGGGCGGCGCGATCCGGGTGCCTTTTGTGAACTCACTGCAATACCACTACCGCCTGATCAAGATCGGCCCCATCGACCCAGGCATGGGCCCTCAACCGCTTGCCGGGCACACCCTGGCCCAGTTCACCAGCAACCGTAGCGGCAAGGTGCTGGAGGTGGACTTTTCCGGCGGCACGCTGAATGTGGCGCAGTGTGGTTTGCCTGGCGCGTCCTCGGAGCAGGTACGGGTACCGATGGGCACCTGGCAGGTCGCGCATTTCAGCGGGCCGGGCAGTTTCACCGACACCAAGGTGTTCTACCTGCCGCTCAGGAACTGCATAGGTGGATCGGAGCCTGGCAACTACCCCACTGCCTACCTGCGCCTGGACCCACGCAATGGCTCGCCCGTGGTGGATTCCGCGAATGGCATCATTGGCCTCAATGCCGAGTCCGACGCCACGGGGATTGGCGTACAGGTGATGGAGTCCTACGGCGGAAAACCTATGCGGCTTAACGAGGAGGTGCCGATCTTCGAGTTCTCCGATGGCGATTTTGATCTGCCGTTATCCGCTCGTTACATCCAGCTGGGCGACGACGCCCCCACGGCCGGTGTAGCCAACGCTTCGCTGAGCTTCACCCTGACCTACAAATGATTGAGCCAGATCAAAAAATGATTGCCAATTGCCACTAATCTCGAGCGCCCTGCCGATTGTCCCCAACAACAACGAGAGCCTCCGATGAAGTGCAATTTGCCTGTTACCGGTCGCGAAGTGGATTACCCCGGCGACGCCAACATCCTGTCCACCACCGACCTGGACAGCCGCATCACCTACGCCAACGACGTGTTCATGCAGGTCAGCGGTTTTACCCGCGACGAGTTGCTGGGCCAGCCCCACCACCTGGTCCGCCACCCGGACATGCCGCCCCAGGCCTTCGCGCAGATGTGGCAGGCGCTCAAGGCCGGGCGTTCATGGATGGGGCTGGTGAAGAACCGCTGCAAGAACGGCGACCATTACTGGGTCAGTGCGTTCGTCTCGCCTATCAGTAGTGGTGGGCAGGCGTTGGAGTATCAGTCGGTGCGCACCAAGCCTGGCGCAGAGCAGGTGGCGGCGGCCGAGGCTTGCTATGCACGCCTGCGCGAAGGGCGGCGCAGCTGGCGCGAACGGCTGCCGGTGGCGGGCCTGGCAACGCGCCTGGCGCTGGCGGTGGCGGGGGTTGCGGCGCTGGTGATCGGCGTGGGGCAGTGGTGGGCAGGGGCGCCACTGCTGGTGTCACTGGCTGAAGTGTTTGCCGTGGCGGGCCTGGCGGGCCTGGCCATCCTGCTGTTGCTGCGCCCCTATGAGCGCCTGCGCCGCCAGGCCCTGGCGATTGCCGACAACCCGCTGAGCCAGTTTTTATACACAGGCCGGCGTGATGGCCTGGGCCAGATCGAGTTCGCCATGCGCATGCTCAAGGCGCAGCTGGGCGCCGTGGTCGGGCGCATCGGCGACACCTCGTCGCGCCTGGCCGGGCATTCCGGCTCGCTGGTCGAGGCCCTGCACAGCAGCCATGCCAATAGCCTTGAGCAGCAAAGCGAGGCTGACCAGGTGGCCACTGCCATCCACCAGATGAGCGCCAGCGTGGCCCAGGTGGCCACGAGCGCGCAGATGGCCTCGATGGCCGCCGACCAGGCCGAGGGCGAGACCCAGGCCGGGCACCAGCTGGTGGACCGTAACCGCTGCGCGATCCAGGACCTGGCCGGTTCGCTGGTCGAGGCCGGCGAGGTGATCCAGCAACTGGAAAGCCACAGCAGCGAGATTTCCGGGGTGCTCGACGTGATCCGCGGCATTGCCGAGCAGACCAACCTGCTGGCACTCAACGCCGCCATCGAGGCGGCGCGGGCCGGCGACCAGGGGCGCGGCTTTGCCGTGGTGGCCGACGAGGTGCGTGGCCTGGCCCAGCGCACCGCGCAGTCCACCCATGATATCCAGCACATGATCAGCGCCCTGCAGGACGGCGCCCGCGCTGCCGTGCAGGTGATGCGCGAGAGCAGCGCCCATGCCGGGCACAGCGTCGAGCAGGCGCAACTGGCCAGCGATGCGCTGGACAGCATCAGCGTGCGGGTCAACCAGATCAACGAGATGAGTTTGCAGATTGCCGCGGCGGTGGAGCAGCAGAGCCAGGTCAGCGAGAACATCAACCGCAACATCATCAGCATTCGCCAGGCCAGCGAGGCGACGGTGCAGGTGGGGCAGCGCAGCCATGGCAGCGCCAGCGACGTGGCGGATCTGGCGCAGGACCTGCGGCGGCTGGCGGATGAGTTCTGGCGCAGGTGTCAGTAAGCGGCTGGGTAGTTTGCAGAAGCGATCACTGTGGGAGCGGCTTTAGCCGCGAAGCAGACAACGCGGTGGATGGCACCGGCTTTGCCGGTGTTCGCGGCTAAAGCCGCTCCCACAGGGGCTGGTTTGGCCAATGGGTAGCGGGCAGATCAGAACCCGATAAAGGCGTAATACACCGGCGTCTCGGCGGTAGTTTGCAACCCATGCCGCTGCAGGCTGCCGGCCAGCTCGCCATCCACCACATGCACCTGCCACTGCGCAGGGTTATCCACAGGCACTGCGGCCAGCGCGGCTGCCAAGGCGCCCATGTCCGGCAGCCAGGCGGTGAAGCCATTGCCCTTGAGCGCACTGGTGGTCATCCCCAGCGCCTGGCAGATGGCGACCTTGCTGGCGATGTCGTCACGGTCGGCCTGGCGCGACGCCTCGATCAACCGGCGCAGTTCTGCATCCTGCAGCAATCCGCCATGGATCAGCTCCGGCCCCTGCTCCCAGGCTTCGGCCGGGCAGTCCTTGCTCTCGGGGCGCAGCGGCAGGTGCGGGTTGATTTCGGCCGGGTAGATGCGGCATACCAACGGGCGGCTTTCATAAATGCTGCACAGATCGTCGGCGTTCAGGTTGCGGCAGCGCCCCGGGTTGAATGCGGCGAAGGTCACCGACACGCTCAGCTCGCCTGTGCCGCAGGGCACCGGGTGGGAGCGGCGCAGCACGTGTTCGCGCTGCTCTGGCGGCATGCCCGGGCCATCGACCATGAAGCCTTCGATCAGCACGATCACCTGGCCCCCGGCATGCGCCCACTGGCCCGCTTCGGCGAGGGTCAGCGGCACATGGTGGCCGGTGCAGCACTTGCCGCAGCCGGTACAGCCGAAACGGATGCTGTCGCTCACTTGCCGGCCGCCCACTCGGTGACGAAAGCCTGCTGGCGCTGGCGGTCGTACAGGCACAGTTCGGTGCCGGTGGCGTTGTTCATGTGCTTTTGCGGGTATACGCCTTCGATCAGGAGGGCGCTGTAGCCGACCTGGTCGTCGAATTCGGCAGGCTTGCCCAGGGCGTGGGCTTGCTTGAACTGGCTGGCCTTCAGGCAAGCCTTGAGCATGTGCTGGCGCTGGTCGTTCCAGGCCTGGGTGCTGGACGCGTGGGCCGCGCCGCTAAACAACGCGAAAGCGATCAGCAGGGAGCTGAGGTATTTCATGTGCGGGTCCGCCGTTGGCTGCGAAGGGCGCGAATTATGCCCGAACGCTCCCCGACAGCAAGCCGGGGAGTTTGTCGCTGAATATATCAGCGCTCGGCGAACACCACAGCGCGGGCCGCCACCACCAGGCAGTCGGTCAGCTCCGGCGAGCTGAATTTGGTGAGGATGGCGTTGGCCCCGGCTTCCTCGGCCTTCTTGCCGCTCATGGCGCTGTCCAGCGAGGTGTGCAGCAGGATGTACAGGTGCTGGAAGTCCGGGGTTTCGCGCAGGGTGCGGGTGAAGGCGAAACCGTCCATTTCGGACATCTCGATGTCCGAGACGATGATGTTGATCTCCCGCTCGGTGCCTTGCAGCTCCAGCAGTACGTTGATTGCATCCTTGGCGCTGCGTGCGGTGTGGCATTCGATGCCGAGGTTGCGCAGGGTGTGCACCGATTGCTGCAGCGCCACCTGGCTGTCGTCGACCACCAGGATGTTGGCGGCCGCCAAGAGGCTTGCGTCTTCTTCGCTGACTTCGCCCGGGTGCGGTTCGTGCTGCGGCGGGGCGATGCCGTGGATGACCTTTTCGATGTCCAGCACCTGCACCAGGGTGTTGTCGACCCGGGTCACGCCGGTGATGAACGAGCGGTTGCCCGAACCGAACGGCGGCGGTTTGATGTCGGTGCTCAGGCAGTGGACGATGCGGCTCACCGCCTGCACGTGCAGGCCCTGGCGCGAGCGGCTGATCTCGGTGACGATCAGGCAGCCGCCGTCGGGGTCGGCCAGGGGCATTTCGCCGATGGCGCGGGACAGGTCGATCACCGACAGCGAGTTGCCGCGCAGGGTGGCCACGCCTTTGACGTGCGGGTGGGCCTCCGGCAGCTTGGTCAGCGGCGGGCAGGTGATGATCTCGCTGACCTTGAGCAGGTTGATTGCCATCAGCTTGCCGCTGCGCAGGGTGAACAGCAGCAGGGACAACGAGTCCGCGCGGGCTTTTTGCGTGGCCATGGGCAACCTTCGTTCGGATAAGGGGGAGGATGCCGGGTTATCGGCTTTTTGACGTCAGGCTTTAGCTTAGTTTGCTATTTGTGGCCCATCGCGGGGCAAGCCCGCTCCCACGCAGACAGCGTATACGCTCGTGGGAGCGGGCTTGCCCCGCGATGGCGTATTCAGCGCAGTCCCAAGCGCTTGGCCAAACGACTCAGGTTGGCCCGGTCCAAGCCCAGTTCCCGTGCCGCAGCCGCCCAGTTATCACCATGGCGCTTCAGGCACTCCTCGACGATCTGCCGCTGGTACTCATCCAGCGCCTCCCGCAATCCACCGTTCGGCAGTGGCGCCTGCGCCAGCTCCACAGGGGCGGGCAACTGCGCATTGGGCACGGCGGGGCGCAGATCAAGATCCGCCGCCTCCAGGGTAAGAATCTTCGGCCGTTGCCCATGCTGCCCCAGCGCCTTGAGCGCCGAGCGCCCGATCAGGTGCTCCAGCTCGCGCACGTTGCCCGGCCAGTCGTAGGCCAACAGCGCCGCCTGGGCCTCGGCGGACAGGCGCAGGCTGCCCAGGCCCAGGCGCGAGCGATTCTGTTCCAGGAAGTAGCCGGCCAGCATCAGTACGTCGCGGCCGCGCTCGCGCAGCGGTGGCACCTGCAACGGGTACACGCTGAGGCGGTGATAGAAGTCGGCGCGGTAGTGGCCGTTGCGTACCTCTTCGGCCAGGTCGCGGTTGGTGGCGGCGATCAGGCGCACGTCTACCTGGTGATCGCGGTCCGAGCCCAGGCGCTGCAACTGGCCGCTCTGCAACACCCGCAGCAGCTTGGCCTGCACCGCCAGGGGCAGTTCACCCACTTCATCAAGGAACAGCGTGCCGCCGTTGGCCAGTTCGAACTTGCCGCGCCGCTCGCCGTGGGCGCCGGTGAACGCGCCGCGCACATGGCCGAACAGCTCGCTCTCCACCAGGGTGTCGGGCAGGGCGGCGCAGTTGAGGCTGATCAAGGGCTTGTCGGCGCGTTTGCTGGCGCGGTGCAGGGCCTGGGCCACCAGTTCCTTGCCCACGCCGGTTTCGCCGGTGATCAGCACGGTCAGGTCGCTGCCGCCGACCAGGCGGATTTCTTCGACCAGGCGCTTGTGCGCCTTGCTCTGGCCGATCAGTTCCCGATCCTGGCCGCTGGCCTGGCGGTACACCTCGGCGCGCTGGTGTTCATCCTCGGCGCGCAGGGCCAGGTGCTCAATGCGCTCGGCCACGGTGACGGTGGCGGCGGCCAGGCTGGCGAAGGCCTGCAGGGCGTCCAGCTCCAGGCTCTGGAACTGGCCGGGGGTGAGGGCATCGAGGGTCAGCAGGCCCCAGGGCTGCTCGTCGACCATCAGTGGGCAGCCCATGCAATCGTGCACTTCGAGGTCGACATGTTCGGCATCGACCAGGCCGTCGTAGGGGTCGGGCAGCGGGCTGTCGCTGGGGAAGCGGGTCGGCTCGGGGCGGCTGAGCAGGGCCTGGAAGCGCGGGTGCTCGCTGACCCGAAAGCGCCGGCCGAGGGTGTCGGGCGACAAGCCATCCACCGCCAGCGGCACCAGCCATTCGCCATCCAGGCGCAGCAGCGCCGCAGCGTCGCACGGCAACAGGCCGCGCATGGCCTGGAGCAGGCGGCGGTAGCGTTCCTGGTCGGGCAGGTCGCAGGACAGGTCGCTGACCAGGGGGAGGAGGGCGGTGAGCAGGGGTTTTGCAGTCATATGGACTCCATTGGGTCGAAATGACTATACGCCTGAGTGTGTCTTTTTGACACTTATATGCTCAAGGGCCTGATTTTATTGGCTTTTAAAGTTGGCACGATTGCTGATAAGTCCAAGGCAACCATTCGAAGCCAAAGGCTCAGGAGTTGCAGCAATGCTCAATGCCGAACAACGTGCAATCATCAAGGCCACTGTTCCTCTGCTGGAAAGCGGCGGCGAAGCGCTGACCACCCACTTCTACAAGATGATGCTCAGCGAGTTCCCCGAGGTGCGTCCGCTGTTCAACCAGGCCCACCAGGCCAGCGGCGACCAGCCCCGTGCCTTGGCCAACGGCGTGCTGATGTACGCCCGCCACATCGACAAGCTTGAACAACTCGGTGGCCTGGTCGGCCAGATCATCAACAAGCATGTCGCCCTGCAGATCCTCCCTGAGCACTATCCGATCGTCGGCAGCTGCCTGTTGCGCGCCATCGAGGAAGTGTTGGGCAAGGAGATCGCCACCCCTGAAGTGATCGCCGCCTGGGGCGCCGCCTACGGCCAGCTGGCCGACATCCTGATCGGCGCCGAAGAGAGCCTGTACAAACAGAAGGAAGAAGCCGCCGGCGGCTGGCGGGGTGCCCGCGAGTTCCGCCTGGTGCGCCGCGAGCAGGAAAGCAGCGAGATCGTCTCGTTCTACTTCGCCCCGGTGGATGGCAAGCCGGTGCTCAAGGCCGAGCCGGGCCAGTACATCGGCCTGCAGCTGTTCATCGATGGCCAGGAGCAGCGTCGCAACTATTCGCTGTCGGCGCTGTGCGACGGCGAGCAGTACCGCATCAGCGTCAAGCGCGAAGCGGGCGGCAAGGTGTCCAACTACCTGCATGACGGGCTGATGGTGGGCGACAGCCTGCAGCTGTTCCCGCCGGCCGGCGACTTCACCCTGGCGGCCAGCGACAAGCCGCTGGTGCTGATCAGTGGTGGCGTGGGCATCACTCCGACCTTGGCCATGCTTGAGGCTGCGTTGAAAACCCAGCGCCCGGTGCATTTCATCCACTGCGCACGCAATGGTGCGGTGCATGCCTTTGCCGACTGGATTGACGGCCTGGCCGCGCGTCATCCGCAGCTCAAGCGCTTTTATTGCTATGCCGAGAATGACGGTAGCCAGGCGGCTGATGCCGTGGGCCTGCTGAGCCAGGAGCTGCTGGCCGAGTGGTTGCCACGCGAGCGTGATGTGGATGCCTACTTCCTGGGGCCGAAGGGCTTCATGGCAGCAATCAAGCGCCAGCTCAAGGCGATTGGTGTGCCGGAAGGGCAGAGCCGTTATGAGTTCTTCGGGCCGGCGGCGGCTTTGGAGTAACTGGTTCAGTCGAGAATCGCCGGGGCTGCTGTGCAGCCCTTTCGCGACACAAGGCCGCTCCTACAGGAGTGCGCAACATTCTGTAGGAGCGGCCTTGTGTCGCGAATGGGGCGCAAAGCGCCCCCAAGGTTTCTCACCATCCCAATTGCTGGCAAACCAGCTCTCGCACCGGATGCTCCCGACCGTGGGTAATCGAGAACGAAGCGGAAGGTTGCATTCGCCGTGCGGGGGCTGGCTTGCCAGCAATTGGGCGTACCACCTCTTCTATATAAGGAAGTGATGAACGCGGTTACACCCGCCTTCATCTTTAATCCTCCTTTAATCACTGTATCCTTCACTCCCGAGTGTCGAGGGGCTTGCTCCTGCCTGGCGCTCGGGCTGCCGTGTTTTTTACGCGCGGCAGTGAACCGAAACCGACACGCTCGGTCCTAGGTCATCAATGGATAGCCGCGCTCACCGTTCCTCGACGCAGTCACAGGTCCACTCCAGCGTGTAGACTTGGCGCCCCTCGGGCAGCCAGCGCTGCCACTCTCCATCGAAGGAATCGGCAATGAACGAACTCTCATCGCGCCTGAACCGCGAACGGCGCTTCCTGGTGCTCCTTGGCCTGATCTGCCTGGCGCTGATCGGCGGTGCCCTGTACATGCAGGTGGTGCTGGGCGAAGCGCCATGCCCTCTGTGCATCCTGCAACGCTACGCCTTGCTGTTCATCGCGATCTTCGCCTTCATCGCCGCGGCCATGCCCGGGCGTAAAAGCCTGACCCTGTTCGAGGCGCTGGTGGTGCTGAGTGCCATCGGTGGCATCGTTGCAGCCGGTAACCATGTGTATATACTCGCCAACCCGATGGTCAGCTGCGGCATCGACACCTTGCAGCCGATCGTCGATGACCTGCCGCTGGCCAAGCTCTGGCCGCTGGCCTTCCAGGTCGACGGCTTCTGCTCGACGCCGTACCCACCGATTCTCGGTCTGTCGCTTGCCCAGTGGGCCCTGTTGGCGTTCGTGCTGACGGCCATCCTGGTGCCGCTGGGGATCTACCGTAACCGTCGCCACGAACGCACCGTTCGTTAGACCAAAGTCCTTGTTTGACCCAGGTCTATTGCGCGGCGAGATAAGTAGGAAATCAGCCCCCAGGGTTGCTCTGGATCAACCCCCAGGCCTTGCGCTACAAGGGTTTCAGGGCTACTGCGCGGGGTGCGACAAACTGTCGCGAAGTTGATTTTTGGGGTGCTATTGTTACGGATTCTGTAAAAGACTGTTGCTCAATAAGTCATAGTCAATGGGGGGCGACCTATCTACAATCGCCCCCAATTTCCGTTCGGCACTGCTTGCGAGTCGCAGGATTGAAGGAAGCCGCAGCGCTTTCTTATTGCTGACTTCGACAAGTTTCGCCCAACGGCGATCCGGGCGGACACCCCTCCGCGTTTTCCCGCACCAAATGGACTTGGTCTGAAGTACAGGCCGTTTGCCTACGAAACCATAAAGCACCGTATACGCGCTCGCGCCCAGGTCCAGCAGTCGGACCCCAGGCAGGGGCGAATTCGGGCTCGAAATGCTGACGCTTGGCAGGACGAAGTGTTGGCTACCAAAACACAAATTGCATTGAAGCAAGCTGATCTAGAGGTCGTGAGATGAGTAAAAAGCGTTACCCCAGACTGTTTGGCATATTGCCCTTTTTAGGCATGCTTTTACTCAGTGGGTGCAACTGGACCCTGCTCGACCCGAAGGGCCAGGTAGGCATTGAGCAGAAGAACCTGATCCTGATCGCCACCGGCTTGATGCTGCTGGTGGTCATTCCCGTGATCATCATGACGCTGGCGTTCGCCTGGAAGTACCGTGCTTCCAACAAGTCCGCCACCTACACCCCTGACTGGTCGCACTCGACCAAGATCGAGGCCGCGGTGTGGATCATCCCGATCCTGATCATCATCGCCCTGGGTTACGTCACCTACCACTCCACCCACAAGCTGGACCCGTACCGTCCACTGGATTCCGATGTGAAGCCGGTGCAGATCGACGTGGTCGCGCTGGACTGGAAATGGCTGTTCATCTACCCGGAACAAGGCATCGCCACGGTCAACAAGATCGTCTTCCCGGCCAACACCCCGGTCAACTTCCGCGTCACCTCGGACGCCGTGATGAACTCGTTCTTCATCCCGGGCCTGGGCGGCCAGATCTACGCCATGGCTGGCATGACCACCAAACTGCACCTGATCGCCAACGAGAACGGTGTGTTTGACGGTATCAGCGCCAACTACAGCGGCGCCGGTTTCACCGGTATGAAATTCAAGGCAACCGCCACTTCGCAAGCTGACTTCGATGCATGGGTCGCTGAAGTTAAGGCCTCGCCGAAGAAGCTGGACAAGGCCGAATACGAAGCCCTGGCCAAACCAAGCGAAAACAACCCGGTCGCGCTGTACAGCGAGGCACCGGCTGACCAGTTCCAGCGCATCGTCGACAAGTACGAAGGCATGAACCGCGGCAAGCCGGTCCACGAAGAAGCAGGCAGCAAAGATCTGGCCACCACCAAGGGTGTGGAATCGAGTATGCAACCAGCTGCCGGTGCAGAGGAGTAAGAGATGTTCGGTAAATTAACTCTGGAGGCGATACCGTATCACGAGCCGATAGTCATGGTGACGCTTGCCATGATCGCGCTCGGTGGTATCGCTGTCGTTGGTGCCATCACCTATTTCCGCAAGTGGACCTACTTGTGGACCGAGTGGCTGACCACGGTCGACCACAAGAAAATCGGCGTGATGTACATCATCGTCGCTATGGTCATGCTGCTGCGCGGCTTCGCCGACGCCATCATGATGCGTACCCAGCTGGCTGCCGCTACCGGTGGCTCCGAAGGCTACCTGCCGCCTGAACACTATGACCAGATCTTCACCGCCCACGGTGTGATCATGATCATCTTCATGGCGATGCCGTTCTTCACCGGCCTGATGAACCTGGCGGTTCCTCTGCAGATCGGTGCACGTGACGTTGCCTTCCCGTTCCTGAACTCCCTGAGCTTCTACCTGCTGCTGGCAGGCGTGCTGCTGGTCAACATCTCGCTGGGCGTTGGTGAATTCGCCAAGACCGGCTGGGTTGCCTATCCGCCGCTCGCGGGCATTCAGTACAGCCCTGGGGTGGGTGTCGACTACTACATCTGGGCGCTACAGCTCTCAGGCTTGGGTACGACGCTTACCGGCGTGAACTTCCTCGTCACTGTGATGAAGATGCGCGCACCTGGCATGAAGCTGATGGACATGCCGATCTTCACCTGGACCTGCACCTGGGCCAACGTGCTGATCGTCGCTTCGTTCCCGATCCTGACCGCCGCACTCGCCCTGCTGACTGTTGACCGTTATCTGGACTTCCACATTTTCACCAACGAGCTTGGTGGGAACCCGATGATGTACGTCAACCTGTTCTGGGCCTGGGGTCACCCTGAGGTTTACATCCTGATCCTGCCGGCCTTCGGCGTGTTCTCGGAAGTGACTTCGACGTTCTCTGGCAAACGCCTGTTCGGCCACCACTCGATGATCTACGCATCGGGCGCCATCGCCATCCTCGGCTTTGCGGTCTGGCTGCACCACTTCTTCACCATGGGTGCCGGCGCCAGCGTCAACACCTTCTTCGGCCTGGCGACGATGCTGATCTCCATCCCGACCGGTGTGAAGCTGTTCAACTGGCTGTTCACCATGTACCAAGGCCGTGTGCGCTTCACCGCACCGATGCTCTGGACCCTGGGCTTCATGGTCACCTTCTCCATCGGTGGCATGACCGGCGTACTGCTGGCCGTTCCAGGTGCTGACTTCGTCCTGCACAACAGCTTGTTCGTTATCGCTCACTTCCACAACGTGATCATCGGTGGCGCGGTATTCGGCTACATCGCCGGTTTCGCCTTCTGGTTCCCGAAAGCCTTCGGTTTCACCCTGAACGAGAAGTGGGGCAAAGCTGCCTTCTGGTTCTGGCTGTCGGGCTTCTACGTTGCGTTCATGCCGCTGTACGCCCTGGGCTTCATGGGCATGACCCGTCGTCTGAACCACTCCGACAACCCACTGTGGGAACCCTACCTGTACGTAGCCGTTGTCGGCGCCGTGCTGATCCTGTTCGGTATCGCTTGCCAGCTGATCCAGATCTTCGTATCGGTTCGCGACCGCAAAGACAACATGGACGTCACTGGCGACCCATGGGGCGGCCGTACCATCGAATGGTCCACTTCGTCGCCACCTCCGTTCTACAACTTCGCTCACATGCCTGAGAAAGTTGGCCTGGACGCCTGGCACGAAGCCAAGGAAGCCGGCGTTGCGTACAAGGCTCCGGCCAAGTACGAAGCGATCCACATGCCGAGCAACACGTCCACCGGTCTGTTCATGGGTCTGTTCCTGACCGTGTTCGGCTTCGCCTTCATCTGGCACATCTGGTGGCTGGTGGGTGCGAGCCTGGTTGCGACCATCGCGGTCTTCGTTCGCCACGCTGCACGTGACGACCAGGGCTACATGGTTCCGGCCGAAGAAGTGGCGCGCATCGAAGGCGAGCGCATGAAGGCGCTGGCCAAGGCTGGTGTACTGCCTGCCGGCGGCGCACGTGTCGAATCGTTTGAACGGGTGTAATCAATGTCCAGTCAAGTAATCCACGGTGCTGCTCATGGTCACGACCATGGGCACGACGAGCACCACCACGACTCGGGCCAGATGACCGTCCTCGGTTTCTGGCTGTACCTGATGACCGACTGCATCCTGTTTGCGTCGCTCTTCGCCACCTACGCGGTGCTGTCCGGCGGTTTCGCCGGCGGCCCGTCGGGTCACGACATCTTCCAGCTCGACTTCGTGCTGGTTGAAACCGCGTTCCTGCTGCTGTCCTCGATCACCTTCGGCTTCGCCATGCTGAAGATGTTCGACGGCAAGAAAGCAGGTGTACTGGGCTGGTTGGCTGTGACCTTCCTGTTCGGTGCTGGCTTCATCGCGATGGAAATCTACGAGTTCCATCACCTGATCGCTGAGGGCTACGGCCCGCAGCGCAGCGGCTTCCTGTCGGCGTTCTTCGCGCTGGTCGGTACCCACGGTCTGCACGTGACCGCCGGTCTGATCTGGATGGCGATCATGATGTACCAGATCAACAAGCACGGCATCACGCCGACCGCCAAGACCCGCATGAGCTGCCTGAGCCTGTTCTGGCACTTCCTCGACGTGGTCTGGATCTGCGTATTCACCGTCGTCTACCTGCTGGGGGTTCTGTAATGGCTAACGCACACGACACTCATCACGAAGGCAGCCACGGCAGCGTGAAGTCCTACATGATCGGCTTCGTACTGTCGATCATCCTGACCGCGATCCCGTTCGGCCTGGTGATGTACCCAAGCCTGCCGAAGAACCTGACCGTCCTGATCGTGGTGGCCATGGCCGTCATCCAGGTGGTAGTGCACCTCGTGTACTTCCTGCACATGGACCGCTCGAAAGAGCAGCGTTCCAACGTGTCGACGTTCCTGTTCACCGTTCTGGTAATTGCACTGCTGGTCGGCCTGTCGCTGTGGATCATGTTCAGCATCCACTTCGAAATGATGGCCAAGTGAGGTAAGACTGCATGTCCGTGAAGCACTTTATCCAAATCACCAAACCGGGGATCATTTTCGGTAACGTGCTTTCCGTGGCAGGCGGGTTCTTCCTTGCCGCGAAGGGCCAAGTGGACTTCGCCCTGTTCCTGGCAGTGGTGATCGGTACCTCCCTGGTGGTCGCGTCCGGATGCGTGTTCAACAACTGCATCGACCGTGACATCGACCACAAGATGGAGCGCACCAAGAACCGCGTCATGGTGCAGGGCGGCATGTCGCTGCCCCTCGCGCTGATCTACGCCACCCTGCTCGGGGTGGCGGGTTTCAGCCTGTTGTATGTGCAGGCCAACCCACTGTCGGCGTTCTGCGCCCTGGTTGGCTTCGTGGTCTACGTCGGTTTCTACAGCCTCTGGCTGAAGCGCAAATCGGTGCACGGCACCCTGGTCGGCAGCCTGTCCGGTGCCATGCCTCCGGTGATCGGTTACTGCGCCGTGAGCAACAGCTTCGACCTCGCTGCAGTGACCCTGCTGGTGATGTTCAGCCTGTGGCAGATGCCGCACAGCTTTGCCATCGCCATCTTCCGCTTCAAGGACTACAGCGCCGCCAACATCCCGGTCCTGCCGGTGGCGCGCGGTATCCTCGCGGCGAAGAAGCAGATCGTGCTGTACGTGCTGGCCTTCGTGCTCGCCACCCTGATGCTGACCCTGGGCGGCTACGCCGGCCTGGGCTACCTCGCCGTGGCAGCCGCCATGGGCCTGTACTGGCTGTACATGGCCTGGGGCGGCTACAAGGCCGAGGACGACAGCAAGTGGGCGCGCAAGGTCTTCGGCTTCTCCATCCTCACCGTCACCGCCCTGAGCGTGATGATGGGTGTGGACAGCCAGACCGCAGCCGATGTGCTGATGACCTACGCACGCTGATACAACGGGCTGTTACCCGAAAAACCCCGGCCTTTGCGCCGGGGTTTTTTTATGCCTAGGTAAAAATTCCTCGGGGCGTGGTTGACATCGTCACCCGCTTTGCAGGACTTTATGCGCCGCGGGTCAGGATGACCCGGCGGCCCAAATGCCGCGTTTTCAGACAAAGGAATGTTCCATGACCGATTCGAGCCTCGCTCTTTCGGCGTATGGCGCGTTGTTGCGCCAACGTCACCCCGCTGCGCCCATCGACACCGCCCTTGCCATCCTGCACTGCCTGTTCAGCCGCCGCAGCCTCGCGCCGGGGCAGGATCCTGCGCTGGACGAGCTGGCCCTCGCGCCGCACCTGCCCAAGGTCATGGCCGCCCTCGAACAGGGTGAGCCGATCGAGATGGTGTTGCCGGCTTTCCCAGGCAAGTCACCCAATCGCCAGAAAACCCTCGGTCCGCTGCCGGACCTGGCCGAGCACCACGCCATCGATGAACTGCACAGGCTTTGTGAAGAGATCCGCGCGCTGCACGCACCGGGCGCGGTGATCCATATCTGCTCCGACGGCTATGTGTTCTCTGACCTGGTGCGGGTGCCCGACGCCCATGTCCAGGCCTACACCGACGATATCCAGCGCTACGCCGACCAGCACTACCCGGGCCGTTTCACCCTGTTCGACCTCAAGGACGCCTACCCGCAACTGGGCTGCCTGGACTCCATGCGCGAAGAGCTGATGATCGAGCATGGCCAGTCGCTGCGTGCGTTGCAGCAGCGCTTCGAGTCCGAGGACCACATGATGCTGATGTACTGCGGCATCCACCGCTTCCTGTCGGAGGACTACGCCGGCCTTGCCGACTTTGCCGGCATGAGCATGAACGCGGTGAAGAAAGTGGCCAAGCCTGCCTCCCAGCGGGTGATCCAGCGCAGCGAAGCCTGGAGCGCGCTGCTGCAGGCGCGCTACCCGCAGTGCCTGCGCTTGTCGATCCACCCGCAACTGGCCGTGTCGAGCAAGATCGGCATCCGCCTGGTGCCCACCAGCGACCTGTGGCGCACGCCCTGGCACTCGGTGGCGATCAAGCGCCGTGGCGTGGTTACCCTCGAGCGGCGCAGCAATGTCGACGAGCGCTATAGCCGCCTGGTGTTCCGTCGCGGCCGCCCCTGCCATTACGCGAGCGTGCAGTGATGGCGCGGTTGAGCGAAGCGCAAGCGGTGCTGTTCGACCTGGACGGCACCCTGGTGGACACCCTGCCGGACATTGCCTGGTGCCTGAATCAAGTACTGGTCCAGCACCAGTTGGCCGCGCTGCCCGAGGCACGCGTGCGCGCCCTGGTCGGCGGTGGCGTGGCGGCGATGATCGAACAGGTGGCGCTGGAGCAGGGGGCATCGGACGCCGGGCGCCTGCTGGCTGACTACAGCGCCTGTTACCGTCAGCACCTGGTGCAGTACTCGCGCCCCTATGCCGGGATCGAACGGCTGCTCGAAACCCTTGCAGCGCGCGGCTTGCCCATCGCCGTGGTCACCAACAAGGCACACGTCCTGGCCCTGCAAGTGCTGGAGCGGCTGCTGCCGACCACGGCCTTTGGCGCGGTCTTGGGGCACCAACCGGGGCAGCCGCTCAAACCCGCTCCCGATGCCGCGCTGCTGGCTGCCGAGCGGCTCGGCGTGGCACCCGTGCATTGCCTGTTCGTCGGCGACACGCCTATCGACCTGCTGACGGCGCAGGCTGCCGGCATGCCGGTGGTCGCCGCAGGTTGGGGTTATGGCGAGCCCGAGACGCTGCGTGCCCACGGCCCGCAGTTGTACTGCCAGACCCCCGACCAGTTGCTCGCGGCCTTGCGCCCGACAGCTGTTCCCCCCTTGAGCCAATCCATGGAACTGGCCGGCTCGTTGTAACACCACCAAAGGACGACACACAGATGCATGATCAAGACAGCTGGATCGCAGCCGTCAGCCAGGTGCTGGACGGTTATCTGCTCAAGGCCGAGGGCGATCGCTTCGCCGACAGCGGCAAGGCGCACCTGGCCCAGAGCCTGGCTCGCTGCTTCGAACGTGGCGAGCCGCTGCGCATGGTGCTGCCGGGTTTCCCCTGCAAATCGCCGAACGATCGCGACAAAACCTTCGGCGTGCTGCCGGACTACGGCGAGGTGATGGCCATCGAGCGTCTCGACCGCCTCGGCCAGGAGATCGCAGCGCTGCACGCACCGGGTTGCGAGATCGCCATCCTCAGCGATGGCACCACCTTCAACGACATCGTCGGCGTGCCCGACGAGGTACGCCGCGCCTACAACCAGGCCCTGCGCAGCTTGTGCGTCACCCACTGCATCCGCTGGGTGAGCATGGAAGACCTGTTCCCCCAGGCCAGCAGCCCCGAGGCGCTGCGCGCGACCTTGGTCAAGCAGGCGCGCCTGCCGTGGAAGAACGTCGAGGCGTTGATCGAGCACTGCCAGGGCGACGAAACCCTGGCCCGCAGCCACGACAAGCTGTGCAGCCACCTGTACAACGACTTGCGCCTGTGTTGCGAGCCCGGCCAGGATCAGGACGAGCATCTGCGTCAGCTCTCCCACAAGGCCTACCAGATGATGCTGCGCGGGCAAGCGCTCAATGCGGCGGTCGATCGCTTCTTCCCCGAGCACATTCGCCTGTCGGTGCACCAGTACGACAACGCCGGGCCCAAGTTCACCCTGGCCCTGGCCGAGGGGTTGAGCCATGTCGTCAGCCCCTGGCACGCGGTGCCGGTGCGCCAGCTCGATGGCGGCCAGTCGCTGCGCGGCCGTGCCGAGATCGACAACGCTCGGCATGTGCAGGTGACCTGGCAAGGGCGGCCGTGGCTGTTGCATGAAACCACCGGCGAGGCGCTGGAGGGTTACCGCTTCGAGCTGCAGAAACTGCCGCTGTTCGGCCTGGTGGTCAGCGCCCCCGCGGGGGAGGGGCCACAACGGCTGGCCACCGAGACCTTGCAGGCGCTGGTGCGCAGTTTCGGCTTCGTCTGCCTGAAGGGCTGCGAGTATCCCGAGCAGGGCGAGTTCGCTGCCGACTGCGCGCGCTTCGGCACCATCTACCGCTGGGCCTTTGGCGAGGTGCACGTGGTCAAGCCGGCCGAGCAGCCCCAGGGCGTGGTGCATTCGCTGGAGAAGACGCCGCTGCACTGGGACCTCAACCTGCTGCCCGACAGCGACCCGCTGGTGCAGCGCGACCCCAAGTTCTGCGCCCATACCTTCATGCTCTACTGCAAGACGCCGCCGCAACCCGGGGAAGGGCAGACCACCATCGTCGACAGCCGCAACGCCCTGCGTCAGGTCGGGCTCAAGGTGGCCCGGCAATGGCAGGAGGTCGACATCACCTACTACACGCGCATGACCTATTTCGGCGGCTCGCCACGTACCTATCCGCTGGTGGACCGCGACCCGCGCACGGGCGAGCCGGTGCTGCGTTACCAGGAAGGGTGCGAGTCGTCGCTGCAGACCCTCGAGCAGCAGGTGCAGGGCGGTGACGAGGCCTATCAGCGTCAGTTGATCGAACAGCTCGACGGGCTGGTGTACGACCCGCAGTGCCTGATCGCCCATGAATGGGCGGCGGGCGACCTGGTGCTGATCGACAATTACCGGACCTTGCACGGGCGCCTGCCGATGAGCGCGGCCTCGGCTTCGCGCGAGTTGTGGCGGGTGCAGGTTTATTGATTCACTGACCTGCCTGTGGGAGCGGGTAAACCCGCTCCCACAGAGGGTTCGTAGATTTTGAATTTTCTGTTTTTTCAAACTATGCGCCTGAAAAGTTTTAAAAAACAGAAAATTATCCTTTGCGAATTTTACTTGGCGGGATTATCTTCTGATTCGGCCGCCGCAGCGGCCAACGTCGCTCGGACGGTTCCGGGCGCTTACGTCTCCAGAGGAAACCATGGCCAATCCAGGTTCGCCGCGCCGTTTCGCGCGCATCGATCGTCTGCCCCCTTACGTCTTCAACATCACCGCCGAGCTCAAGATGGCTGCCCGCCGCCGTGGCGAGGACATCATCGACCTGAGCATGGGCAATCCCGATGGCGCCACCC
Source organism: Pseudomonas sp. TWI923 (assembly GCF_039673365.1). Classification (NCBI taxonomy): domain Bacteria; kingdom Pseudomonadati; phylum Pseudomonadota; class Gammaproteobacteria; order Pseudomonadales; family Pseudomonadaceae; genus Pseudomonas; species Pseudomonas sp. TWI923. The sequence continues at coordinate 60,833 of NZ_JBDJLM010000028.1, forward strand.
CGCCGCATATCGTCGAGAAGCTGGTGCAGGTCGCCCAGCGCGAAGACACCCATGGCTATTCCACCTCGCGCGGTATCCCGCGCCTGCGTCGGGCCATCTCCAACTGGTACAAGGACCGCTACGAGGTCGAGATCGACCCGGAGAGCGAAGCCATCGTCACCATCGGCTCGAAAGAGGGCCTGGCGCACCTGATGCTCGCCACCCTCGACCAGGGCGACACCGTGCTGGTGCCCAACCCAAGCTACCCGATCCACATCTACGGCGCGGTGATCGCCGGCGCCCAGGTGCGTTCGGTGCCGCTGGTGCCGGGCGTGGACTTCTTCAACGAGCTGGAGCGGGCGATCCGCGAGTCGATCCCCAAGCCGAAGATGATGATCCTCGGCTTCCCGTCCAACCCCACTGCCCAGTGCGTCGAGCTGGATTTCTTCGAGCGCGTGGTGGCCCTGGCCAAGCAGTACGACGTGCTGGTGGTGCACGACCTGGCCTACGCCGATATCGTCTACGACGGCTGGAAGGCGCCGTCGATCATGCAGGTGCCGGGGGCCAAGGACATCGCGGTGGAGTTCTTCACCCTGTCCAAGAGCTACAACATGGCCGGCTGGCGGATTGGCTTCATGGTCGGCAACCCGGAGCTGGTCAGCGCCCTGGCACGCATCAAGAGCTACCACGACTACGGCACCTTCACCCCGTTGCAGGTGGCGGCCATCGCCGCCCTGGAAGGTGACCAGCAGTGCGTGCGCGACATCGCCGAGCAGTACCGCCAGCGCCGCAACCTGCTGGTCAAGGGTCTGCACGAGATGGGCTGGATGGTCGAGAACCCCAAAGCGTCGATGTACGTCTGGGCCAAGATCCCCGAGCAGTATGCACACCTGGGTTCGCTGGAGTTTTCCAAGAAGCTGCTGGCCGAAGCCAAGGTCTGCGTATCGCCAGGCGTGGGCTTTGGCGACTACGGCGATGACCACGTGCGCTTCGCCCTGATCGAGAACCAGGACCGCATTCGCCAGGCCATTCGCGGCATTCGCCAGATGTTCCGCGCCGATGGGTTGACCAGCAAGTAAGCAGCCCAGGCCTGATCGCGGGGCAAGCCCGCTCCCACGCCGTCTTTTGCTGGCGTGGGAGCGGGCTTGCCCCGCGAAAGGACCATCAGATCGGATTCGGGCAATCGATGAACAGGTGCTCGACCGCGAACCGCCGGGCCAGGTAATCACCCAATGCCTGCACGCCATAGCGCTCAGTGGCGTGGTGCCCGGCGGCGATGAAACTGATGCCGTTCTCCCGTGCACTGTGGAAGGTCTGCTCGGACGCCTCGCCGCTGAGGAACAGGTCGACACCTGCGGCAATGGCGGTGTCGATATAGCCCTGACCGCCGCCGGTGCACCAGCCGACCCGGCGGATCATCTGCTCGCCCTCGATCACCAGCGGCTCACGGCCCATGACCTCCTGCACCCGACGGGCGAAGTCACGCGCCGACAGAGGCTCAGCCAACGAGCCGACCAGGCCCACCACCTTGGGGTTGTTCGGGTCCAGCGGGCCCTCGACGGTGATGTCCAGCTGGCGCGCCAACTGCACGTTGTTGCCGACTTCGGGGTGCAGGTCCAGCGGCAGGTGGTAGGCCAGCAGGCTGATGTCGTGCTTGAGCAAGGTCTTCAGGCGGCGCTGCTTCATGCCGGTGATGCAAGGGTTTTCACCTTTCCAGAAGTAACCGTGGTGGACCAGCACCAGGTCGGCCTCGGCCTCGACGGCGGCATCGAGCAGTGCCTGGCTGGCGGTGACCCCCGTGACGATGCGGCTGACCTGCGGGCGGCCCTCGACCTGCAGGCCGTTGGGGCAGTAATCCTGGATTTTTGCACTGGCCAGGTAGCGCTCGGCTTCCTCGACCAGGGTATTGAGGGCGACGGCCATGAAAAATCTCCTCGAAATCGACATTGCACCAGGGCACGAAGCCCTATAATGGCCGCCATTATGGGCCGTTGCCGGCGCAGGGGAAACCGGCGGCAAGTGCTTGGGGGACTACCCCATCGCGGGGGGCCCCCCCCCCCCCCCCCCACCAACCACGGGGGGGGGGGGGGGGGGGCCCCCCGCGGGGGCCCCGCCG